>CAJXRJ010000831.1 GCA_913058555.1 uncultured bacterium | reverse complement strand
GCATATCGTCGGCAGCGTCAGATGTGTATAAGAGACAGGGAGCGGAGCGGTGCTTCGCACGATCCACGGATCCATAGACATCTCCCTTGGCGGGGCCGCGACTTGGACGGGGCGCAACACGATCATTCTCGAAGGGCACGGCGATGACTCGATCTACCGCGAAGTGCCAGGGCCTGGTTGGGGCGCTGACCCGGTCCTGGGGAAGTTCGACGGAATGACGTTGGCTGCGGCGTCCGCGGATGGTCAGTGGGCGGTCTTGGCCTCGGCTTCGGGGCGGCGCGTGCTCAGTTTGGCTTCCATGGAGTTCACATCGGCCTTGCCCGGGGAGAGAGGCGAGCTGATGCCCCTCGGGGAGATTGTCTTGGGACCGGAGGGGTCTCTCGCTGCGTGGACGGCTTTTGATGGCGGCACACCATGTGTGGAGATCTGCCAGCTATCTGCCGGTGCGCCGCTCGGAGAGGGCGACACGAAGCAGCTGCGGCCTGATCCCGGGACCCTCAAGGCCTTGGAAAGTGATGACGCGGATTTCGGCGATGCAAAGCTCGCCGTGGTTTCCGGGGGCAAGACGGTCATCTGCGGCGTGGGCGCGTGGCTCCTGGCCTTTGACACGTCGAGTGGGCGGCAGGTGGGGCTTCGTCACCTCGGAGAGGCCTCTGTCTCGAGTGTGGGGAGTGCTGGCGACCTCGCGGTGTGCCTCGACACGGCAGGGACCCTTCACAGCCTTTCCTTGCCGGTGCTCGAACCCCTGGGCGCGCTTACGGGCCTGGGGGAAGTGGTGTGCATGGCGGCGTCTCCCGATGGGCGAGCAGTGGCAGTGCTTGGGTGGTACGGGCAGCTGCATTTGACCCGCGTCCGTGGGGACGGGACGTTGGCGTTGGAAAGCGAGCGGCCCGCGGAGGCGCTCTCCCCCGGCGCATCCGCTGTCTTCTTCGGGAGCTCGAACGAGAGCTTGTTGATCGGGACCCATGGCGGGCAAGTTCTCCGGATGGACACCAGGACGGGAGAGACCCGCTTGGTGCCCTGCCGCGACAACGCGTTGAGCCAGGAGGTCACGGGATTCGTGGAATGGCCGGTGGGAGAGCCCGTGGCGTTCCAATGGGACGGGACTCGTTACGTCAACAAGCGCAAACGGGGTGAGCCGGAGCGAGCGGACCTTGGGGGCACTGGCGCTTCCGGATTCGTCCCGGTGGCAAGTGCCGACGGCTCAGCGCTGCTCGGGAGTACTTGGGAAGGCGGGATCGAGTTCAGGTCGAGCCGCGAGTCTGCTCGTTCCCTGTCAGGCCCTGAGTACCCGTTGGGGGCCGCCCTCTCTCCCTCCGGAAAGAGCGCGGCGCTCGTGGAGGGCAGTACCCTGTGGATCTTCGACACCTCCGACATGGCGCAGCTCTACCGCGGCGGAGCGGACGGTGTGGCGGGGGAACTTCGGGAGGATGCGGCGGTGGACATGGTCGGGGACTTCCTGGACGAGAATCACCTGGTGGTTCAGTACGAGGATGGGTATGTGCGCATCGTCGACACCGGGGGGGAAGTGGTCAGCGTGTTGACCGTGCCAGAGGACTACTCGTTCCTGATGGGCTCGGTGCGGCCGATTGTCTCCAAGGACGGTCGATGGCTGCTCTGTGCGGGTAGTGATGTGGGGCTCCGGATCTTTGATCTGAGCTCGGAAACCCTGGCCGCAACGGTAGCGGGCAACGCCTGGGAGCAGGGAGTGATGGACTGGTGCCTCTCCGCCGATGGGACTCAGCTGGCGGTGGCGACTGGGGCGGGGAGCGTCGAGCTCTGGGACTTCCCGAAGTTCATGGACCTCGTGCGGCGCACGGCCGACGGCGAGGGGCTCGCCCAGGAAGCGAGCGCCGAGACTCCGGCTGAGATCGCGACGCACTCGTTGCGGGCCGCGGAGATGCTGCGTAAGGCCGGCGACAAGGACGCAGCGGTGGAGGCTTACCTGCGCGCGGAGGTGGCCGGGCCCCTTGGGCTCGACGCCCTGGGCGCACGGGCAGCGGGGCGGAGGATCCTGGCGGGGGTTCATCGCTGCGGTGTCCCGGCGGAGGCCTGGCTCGCCGTGCGTGAGGCCCGCGGCGACCATCGCATCGAGGCCACTTGGTTTGTGGGTCGGACGGACCGCGACTTCGCGGAGGGCGCGACGATCATGGCTCGCCTGATGGACCCGGGGAGGAACCCCGAGTTCCAGGGGCTCGCGAACAGCATCAAGCCTGGAGCGGCGGCGGCCTGGAAGAGTCTCACGGAGGGGCTCCGTGAACCACACTTCGGCCGCACCATCGCGATGTACGCTTCGCCGGACGTTGCCGTGGAAGCCTGGCGCGTCGCTGCCAGTGGAAAGGGTGATGCGGCGCGCCAACGCGCGCACCTGCGGGCGCTGGACCGATTGAGTTTGGAGAAGGACGGGCCTGCGCGGGCGGCGCTCCTGGCGGAGCTGCCAAAGGCGGCACCGGGCCAGGGGGCTTTGGGTAAGGCGTGGATGGATCTGGCAGCGGTTCTCGGGGATGCGGGGCTTCCCATCGCAGCCCGGGCCGCCCGGGGGCAGGCCCGGGTGTGGTTGTCGGGTGTCGGTACAGAAGCGGCGGTGGAGCCGGAGGCGCCAGAGGGGGCCTTGGCCGGTGCCGCGCGGCTGAACAGCACGGTGACCTTTGACTCGAAAGATGCGGGGCGCGCGCAGCGCGCGCTTCAGTGGGCGGAATCAGGAGAGTGGCTCGGTGTGACGCGGGGCGGGGAACGGGTGGAGTCCGTTATGAACTTCGAGTACGCCCCCTCGGGAAGGACCCGGGTGACCAACGCGATAGGGCCCAAGATGCGTCAGATGTCGCTTCGTGCACGCTGCTCTGGGGGACTTCAGGTGGGGGTCTCCATGGGGGACGGTAAGGTCCAACTGCTCTGCCAGATGGTCGGCCCGGTCGGTCGGGTGAGCATCGTTCGGACAGAGAATGGTGATGTGCTCCTCGCGCAGGAGAGATTGCTCCTCGGGCCCGATTGGGCGCCCTTCGATTTAGTGGCTGTCTCTTATACACATCTCCGAGCCCAC
>CAJXRJ010000830.1 GCA_913058555.1 uncultured bacterium | reverse complement strand
AGTCTCGTGGGCTCGGAGATGTGTATAAGAGACAGATTCGCCGCTGAGCATCGTCGCGATCCGCGCCACATAGTGGGCGTCGAGGGGCAGGGCCCAACGGTGAACGCCCATCTTCTGGGCGTCCGCAAAGACCTCATACGCGCCGACGGAAGCATCGAGGAGGTGGTTGAGGTAGCTGGCGTCGTAGTCGTACGCGGCGCCGAAGGCGCGGATGCCGGCGTGGATCTCGGTCGTGTCAGTCATGGTATTGGTCCGGTCCCAGGGTGGTACAGAAGCGCTTGGGTGGCTCCACAGTCCATGGACGATTGGCGGCCGTTCTGTGTGACAGGGCCCGAGGACTTTTGTCGGATAGCGGCACCGCACTCCAGCCACACTCCGGCCGTGGGCTCCTCAGCAGAGGACCGCGGCTTGGGTTGCACCCCGAACCCGGGCGCCCGTGGCCCCTGATGCAGCGGCGCCAGGAAGAGGGAGCCCTCGCCCGCGCGAAACTCGGGGCGCTTTTTTGAGATAGCTCGAAGGGAACCTGCGCATGTGGCATACGGCAGGGCTCGGTTGCCCCGCCTATCTCCCAGCGCCCCCACCAGAAAACTTGACCACTCCTGCCATCCGCCTGTCGGGCGTCACGAAGACGTTCGACCAGCACACCGCCGTCCGTGATCTCTCCTTGGAAGTCCCCAGGGGCTCCCTTTGCGGCTTCATCGGCCCGAACGGGTCAGGCAAGACGACATCGATCCGAATGATCCTGCACATCATCCAACCGGACTCCGGGACGGTGGAAGTGTTGGGAGAGTCTGGCACTCGCGCGGCCAACGACCGGGTGGGATACCTGCCGGAGGAGCGTGGGCTGTACAAAAAGATGAAGGTCCACAGGCTCCTTCAATACTACGGGTCCTTGAAGGGCATGCCCGTGCGTGAAGCAAGCCGCGAGGCCGATGCTTGGCTTGAACGCTTGGGGCTCACGGAATGGCGGGCCGCCAAGATCGAGGCGCTCTCGAAGGGCATGAGCCAGAAGATCCAGTTCATATCGACCGTGATCTCACGGCCCGAGCTGATCATCCTCGACGAGCCGTTCTCCGGGCTCGATCCGGTCAATCTCGAGGTCCTCCGCACGGCGATCCTCGAGCTTATCGAGGGGGGCACAACGGTCGTCTTGTCCACCCACGACATGGCCGTAGCAGAGAGCCTCTGCGACAACATCGTCATGATCTTCAAGGGCGACAAGGTCCTCGACGGGACCGTCGGCGAGATCCAGGCCCAGTACGGCCAGGACACGATCCGGGTGCGCACGGACGCGGGGGCCCGGGCCCTCGAGGGGATTCGTGGTGTCGAGCAGGTCCGGGACCTGGGCGCGCTCCAAGAGCTGCGCTACCGCGGTGACTCCCAGGAACTCCTCGCCGCATTGACACAGGTCACACACGTCCGACACTTCGAGGAGTGCCGCCCCACCTTGCACGACATCTTTATTCGTATCGCGGGCCCTGAGGCCGCGATCGCCTCCTCGTCCAGCCACGCCGAGGTGTCGGTATGAACAAGATCTACGCGATCGCAAGGGCCGAGTACCTCCAGGCCGTCCTGTCCAAGGCGTTCCTCGTCGGGCTTTTCGTCATGCCTATCCTTCTCGGGGGCAGCCTTATCTTCCAGAAGGTCATGGGCGACAGGGTGGATCTCACTCCACGGCAGTTCGCGGTGGTGGACCAGACGGGCGAGCTTTGGCCGGTCCTTGAGAACGCCGTCAAAATGCGCAACGAGATGGGGATTTGGGGTCCGGCCGAGGAGGAGACGACGGCTGGAGAACGCAAGCAGCTGCGGCCACGCTTCGAGCTCGAGCGATTCGAATCCACCCCAGGAGCTCGCGTCGACGCGGCCCTATCGAAGCGGGTCGAGTCCGGGGATCTGAACGGGTTCCTCCTGCTAGGCGCCTCGCTGCTTGGGGAATCACCGGGCGATGCAGGAGAACCAGAGACACCGCTGGCCTATCACACAAACGAGCCGACGTTCACGGAGTTCGCCAATTGGGCTGAGAAGGTTGTGAACGCTGAGGTGCGCCACCGCCGTTTCGCCAGCCAGGGCATGGACGCGGAGCTCGCGATGAAGCTCGCGCGGAAGGTCCCTGTGACCACCTTTGGACTCACGGAGACCCAGGCGGACGGCAGCATCGCGGACGCCGAAGAAGAGAACGACATCCGCACCTTCGTGATTCCGGTGGCCGCGCTGATGATGCTCTTCATGCTGATCATCTCGACGGCTCCGCAGCTCATGAACCAGGTGCTCGAGGAGAAGATGCAGCGCATCTCGGAGGTGCTTGTGTCCTCGGTCACGCCTTTCCAGCTGATGCTCGGCAAGCTCGTGGGAAGCGTCGCGGTCTCCACGACCCTGGCCCTCGTCTACGTGAGCGGAGTCCTTTGGAGCACCCACCACTTCGGTGTTGGGCACTACGTTCCCGGCACGACGTACCTGTGGTTCTTCTTGATGCTGATCTTCGCGCTCCTCATGTACGGCTCGCTCTTTGGAGCCCTCGGGTCGGCGTGCTCCGAGATTCGCGATGCCCAGAGCCTGATGGCCCCTGCGATGATCATGCTCATGATCCCGCTCTTCAGCTTCAGCGCGATCCTGGAGAGCCCCAACGGGAACGTCGCCATGGCGCTGACCTATTTCCCCACCGCGACGCCGATGATCTTCCTGATGCGCGTCCTGACCCAGCCGGGACCAGCCCCATGGGAGCTCTTCGCCGCCCCGGCCATGTGCCTTGTCACTACGCTGGTCCTTCTCTGGGGCAGCGCCAAGATCTTCCGGATCGGCGTCCTGTCCCAAGGCCAAGCCCCCACCTTCGGCAAGCTCGCCCGCTGGGTCATCTCGAAGTAGGGGACCGCGCCCGGTGGGATACTGGGTCGAGTCTATGGTCGCCGTGATTCGACCGGACGGCCCACTCGTGCTGACCTGGCCGGGACGGGTCAGACGCCCAGTGGAGCCGCCCAAGCCAAGGAAGCCTTGGCTGGACGGGCTGTCTCTTATACACATCTGACGCTGCCGACGATATGCAGTGTGTAGAT
>CAJXRJ010000829.1 GCA_913058555.1 uncultured bacterium | reverse complement strand
TCTACACACTGCATATCGTCGGCAGCGTCAGATGTGTATAAGAGACAGACCTAGCGTACGGAAGGAGCTCCCCTACGAGACCGGCGACGCAAGGTGTGCCAACACCGCATCGGTGAAGGCTTGGGTCCCGACGGTGGCTTCGCCGTTCCGGGCGAGGTCCGCGGTGCGAGCACCATCCGCGAGGGCCGCCGTCACCGCCGCTTCCATGGCCCGCGCGACGGCGGGGGCACCCAGGGAGTGCTCGGCCATCATCGCGGCGGACATGATCGCACCGATGGGGTTCGAGATGCCCTTGCCCGCGATGTCGGGGGCGGATCCGTGCACGGGCTCGTACAGGGCCGGGCCGGGATCCCCGAAGGAACCCGAGGGCAACATGCCAAGGCCGCCGGCGAGGACGGAGCACTCGTCGCTCAGGATGTCACCGAACGTGTTCTCCGTGGCGACCACCCCGAGCCTACCCGGGTGCGTGATCGCAATCATCGCCATGGCGTCCACGAGCATGTGCTCAAGCTCCACGTCCGGGAACTCGTTCGCGAAGACCTCCGTGAAGGTTGCGCGCCAGAGCTTGGACGTGGCGAGCACGTTGACCTTGTCCACCGAAGTCACCTTGACACCGCGCTCACGCCCCACGGTGCCCGCGGAACGGGCCAGACGCTCAATGGCGCCCTTCGTGTAGAAGCACTCGTCGGTCGCACGGTCCTCGGTCAGCGTCCGGTCGCCGTAGTAGAGGCCCTCGGAAAGCTCGCGAACGATAATGAAGTCCACGTCCTGAACCACTTCCGCACGGAAGGGCGTCGCGTGGGCGAGCTCCGAGAAGACCTTGATCGGTCGGAGGTTCGCGTACAGGCCCAGGGCCTTTCGCAGGTCCAGGAGCCCGAGCTCGTCGTGGTTCGTGGGGTTCGCAGACCCCACGGCCCCCAGGAGCACCGCGTCGGCGCCTTGGCAGCCGGCACGGGTCGCATCGGGGAACGCCGTTCCATTCGCCCGGTAGCAGTCCGTTCCGAACGGAAACTCCTCGAACTCAAGGGACAGCCCGGCGGTCGCAGCCGCAGCCTTCAGGACGGTCACTGCCGAGGCCGTGACTTCCACACCAATACCGTCCCCTGGGAGGACGGCGATTTTCTTCGTTTCGCTCATCGGATCATGATCCCCCCGGCCACCGGCCGGGTTTTGGGCAACGACGTTACTTCGGGGGGACCCGGCGGTGCGCCAACCATCCGCCAGAACCGGGTGCGGTCCCCATCATGGGCCCCTGGAGGCCGCCCCCAGGGCCCCCAGGTGGGTCCGGCCCCCCTCCGTGGCCCTTTGAATGACGGCGCCGACACCTTGCGGTCATCCCCGCGAGGAGCGCTGCGACCGCAAGGCCTCCGTAAGGCGCCTCCCACACGCCGGCCCGCTCAAGGAAAAGGAGATCGGCGTCGAGACATACCCACATGCGCACCACTCGCTTTCGCTACCCCGCCCTCGCTGCCCTCGTCACGGCCGGCGCCTTCATCGGCGCCTGGATGACGATTCCCGACGATCCGAATGGCGTTCAGGCCTCGGAAGCCCAGGAATCGTCGCCTGGTTCCCCGCGGTCCCCTTTCAACCCATCCGGTCGGACCACGGGCCCCAACAGCTCGGGCACCCGAGGGCGGGCCCAGCTCACAGAATCCGACCGCTTGCGGCCGGAGGTCGCTTCCGGCGTGCTCGACTTGAAAGTCGCTGGCTTGACCATCGCAGCCGGCTCCCCGAGCCACCCCCGAACCGTGGCCAGGCTCACGCGCCTCAACACCGCCATGGTTCCGACAGGCGCGGATTGGAGCGCGACGGCTGAAGTCATCGACGGGGCCGCAGCCTTCGGTGAAGTTCCCGTCGATCAGCACTTCGAGCTGCTCCTCACCGGCGCCGGGGGCGAGGAGCTCCTCAAGACGACCATTCTGGGACCCGGCCACGGCCTGAGCCCCGAGTACGCATCCGTAAGGGTCAGTCTCAGCCGTTAGACCCTTGCCGGTTCCCCACGGAACCCACGGTCTTTGATGGTGTTCTAGCTTGGGTGAGGGCCCTTTCCGCCGATGGAAAGGGAGCTCCCCGACCTAAGCGACACCATGGAACGACCCAAAGCGACGCAGAGACTCCGCCAAGCAAGTTTGGCCCCCAAAACGACGGGACACGAGGCGAAGGGTCGCGGCGCCCCGTGGTCGGCTGCCGGCCGCCTCGGCATGGGCCTGACGATCTCCGCCCTTGCGGCGGGCTTCGCCTTCCCCACGTCGACCCCGGCCCAACGCCCGCAGGATCCCGAACGGGCCTTCGAAGCCCTGAAGCGCCGCTTCGACAAGAACTTCGACGGGAAGATCAGCTCGACCGAGTGGACGCGCAACCAAAGGGCGTTCCGCCGCTTGGACAGAGACAAGGACGGGTTCGTCACCAAGGACGAATTCATGGGCGCAGGCAACGCGCGCAAGAAGCCCGCCGCAGGCACCAAGAAGGACGCGGCGAAGGAAACGCCCCGTCCATCGTCCGAGGCCGTGACGCCCGAAGCTGCCGCCTTCTTCGAGTCGAAGATCCGGCCGCTCCTGAGCCGCGCGTGCTACTCCTGCCACTCCGATCGATCCTCACGCGTGAAAGGCGGGCTCAAACTCGACAGCCCTGGCGCGCTCCTTGTGGGCGGCCACGGCGGACCGGCCCTCGTCCCAGGGGACGTGGATGGCTCCGCGCTGATCGAAGCGGTGCGCTACGAAGACCCGCTCTTCGCAATGCCCCCCAAACAAAAGCTCGAGGACGATGAGATCGCAGACCTCGAGGCCTGGGTTCGCATGGGCGCGCCGTGGCCCCCTGAGCCTGAAGCGATGGACATGGAGATGGGCATGTCGCCCGGGGCCAGTGGCACCGTGGAAAGCCACAGCACCCTGAGCCTGAACCGTGACATCGACATCGAGGAAGGACGCCAGTTCTGGTCCTTCCAACCGATCGAACGGCCTGAGGCACCTGCCCCCGCCGATTCGGAGTGGGCGTTCAATGACGTCGACCGTTTCCTGCGCGCCGCCCAGGAACTGTCTCTTATACACATCTCCGAGCCCACGAGACTAGGCATGATC
>CAJXRJ010000828.1 GCA_913058555.1 uncultured bacterium | reverse complement strand
CAGCGTCAGATGTGTATAAGAGACAGTCGCCCACCCCTTCATAGGCGGAGGTACGACTGCGGTCAATCCCGCGTGTTCTTGCGTTCGGTGGCGGACGCCCTCAGGCAGGCCCGGAATGCCACAGCCCGGGACTGGAAGTTGGGGAAGGCATCGAAGCTCGCGCATGCGGGCGAAAAGAGCACCGTGGCGCCGTCCGAGAGGCTCCCAAGGACCTTTTGCCACACATTCTCCATGGTCGCGCCTCCGCTGTTCGACCTCTGAGCCGCCTCCCCAGGGGCCCCAGGCAGGGCTTGGGTGCCCTTTTCGGTGAGCGCATGGCGGATCTCCGATTCCGCTCGACCGAATGGGGCGACCAGCCAGCCGTGCTGTGCGGCGTAGTCGGCAAGGGGCCCGAATTCGAGGCCGGTCTTGGCGGCTCCACCGGCCAAAAGCACCCGTTGCGCCATCTTGGGGGTCTGCAATTTCGTCGCCGTCGACCGAGATTCGCGGTCGATGCTCTCCATGGCCGCCAGCGTGGAGTCGGGGGTGGTGGAGATACCGTTGTCGAAGACGCGGAATTGAGGTGCGGCGCCGTGGGGCGACGGCGCAGTCCAGGTCCCGAGGCACTGCATGCGGTGGGGGAGCCCGTCCAGGTGGGAAACCGCCGTCTGGCAGTCCTCCTCGGAGACCCCGAGCCGGTGGGCGGCGGCGAGGGCGCACGCCACGTTGTGCCTCTGGAAGTCGCCCGGGACCGTGAGATCCCCGAGGTGCCCAAGGACAGTCCCACGTAGAAGGAACTCCCCCGCTTGCCCCACGCGCGCCTCGCCGTCGGGGCCGTGGGTGACGAGCTCGATGCCTGGCCGGAGAGCCGCCTCGACGGCGCCCGCCACTTCCCGTGGGGCCAGGGCCGTTCCACCGGGGCGGAGCAAGGACCAAATGCGGTGCTTGGCCCCGTGGTAAGCCCCCAAGGACCCGTGCCACGCGAGGTGGTCGGCTCCGAGATTCGTTACGGCGGCGAGGTCCAACACGCCCTCGAGGTCCTGGGGCAAATGGTGGAGCTGATACGACGACAGCTCCAGCACGAGGACGTCGTCGGGACCAAGGTCCGATACCGATTCGAGTAGGGACCCGCCGATGTTTCCGCCGACTTCGACGCTCCGCCCGGCGTGCCGGAGGATCTGGGTCAGGAATGTCGCGGTCGACGACTTCCCCTGGGTTCCCGTGACCGCGGCGACGCGGCACTTTGCGAGCTCCAGGGTCAACGCCATCGCGGTCGTGACCCTCCCAGGCGAGGACGCGGCCATGCCCATGACCTTGGCCGATGGGGGTATGCCGGGATTGAGGACGATGAGGTCGGCGTTCTGAAAGTCAGCCTCGACGTGATCGCCGAGGGTCAGTGACAGACGATCCTGACCCGGTGCCTCCGCGAGCTCCGCCAGGGTGGGAGCGAGCACCTCGGCATCCCGAAGGTCCGTCACCGTCACCATCGCCCCCTGGGCAAGGGCCCAGCGGGCTGCGCCGAGGCCGCCCCCGAACAACCCGAGCCCCGCCACGACGACCCGCTTGCCCGCGAGCTCTTGGTTCACGGCTTGTCAGGCCCGTCCGCTGATCCGTCCGCTGATCCGTCATCTGGTCCACCTTCGGAGCCAACTTCGGAGCCAACTTCGGAGCCCGGCCGCAGGGCCCCAGGCCCCTCGGTGGTCTCCTCCCGCGGCGCCTGCCCGGCCAGGGGCACACCCACCAGATCTTCCCCCGCCCGTGCCCGCTTGGCGTGGTCCAAGAACTCATCGGTGGCGACCTCGGCCTCAAATCCCGCGTCCGCCACGAGGTCGATTCGCAGCTCCCGTACGTCATCGAGCCCGAGGGGCAGGATGATCTCAGTGAGGATGTCGACGGGGAACCGCGCGTACCAAGGAGCGTTGAGGATAAGCGGCTCGGAGTACGTCCGCGAACCCTCGCTATACAGGGCAAGGCGCCGCTGTCCGTAGTGCTGGAAGGGCACCTCGAGGGGCGTGACACCGATGACCCGGTCATCGAGCCGAACCACTGCGCCCCGGGGGACCGAGTCGATCCGAAGCAGACGATCCCCTCGGCAGCCGCTCAAACCGAGCACGCCCGCCGCCGCCCAAACAAAGAAGCCCTTCATCCCAGCAGTCTGATCCCCGTCCCCTGTGAATGCCACCCTCGGCTCTGACGCCGGTCTCTCCGGGTTCCCAGCCGGGTTCCTAGCCGGGCCCCCCGTCGGGCCCAGCCGGGCGCTGGCCCCAAGGGCGGCGTGCGCGAGTTGGGACGGCCCCGGGCCGCGGGGCCGGTCATCTCTTCCCCCGGCCTCCTCTTTGCGAGATCCCTTGAATCCCCGCGCTACGGGGGGGCACACGCCCAAGCCCCAAGGGCAAGGGGGTCAGAGCGCTTTGGGGCATGTGCGGAGGGCGCCAGATTTTCTTCCGGCCTTCCCCTGCCCCCAGCCGTCCTCCATCGCTATCCTCTCCGCCCGCGCGGAGAGATGGCAGAGTGGCCGAATGCGCGGCCTTGCTAAGGCCGTGAGCCCTTTGGGTTCCCAGGGTTCGAATCCCTGTCTCTCCGCCATTTCCCCCTGGGCTGGCTTTGGCCCGCCCAGGGGGAAATGTCTTTTGTGGGTTTCGCCGGGCCAGTACGGGTGTTCATCGCAGGCCCCATCCCTGGGCTCGTCCGGCGGCGAGGCCGCAGCGAGATGGTGAAGAGGGGACCCCATTCGACTAGACTTCTGGGTATCTCTTCGGCTTCACCGGCATCTGTCCGTCACTCGGACCCCGCCGGGACCCGCCTGCGGCCTGCCATGTTGATCTGTCCCGAGGACTCCCTTGGGGCAACGACGCGGCTCTGGTTGCGGCTCGGTGAGTGATCAGGGATCACATCCTTGGCTTCTCCCTGAAATGGCCTGCCCCCGCCGTCGAAGGAGGTTTTGTCACCATGACAACGAACACCCCCGATTCCACCCCACCGAGCAAGACGAAGCTCCCACCTCCGTCCCGCCGGGCCCTCGGCCAGGCGTTCTTTCGGCTGTGGCTCCTGAACGTCGTGGCTGGAGCCTGTCTCCTATACACATCTCCGAGCCCACGAG
>CAJXRJ010000827.1 GCA_913058555.1 uncultured bacterium | reverse complement strand
CACTGCATATCGTCGGCAGCGTCAGATGTGTATAAGAGACAGCCCCAGCCCCGCCCGCTATGCGAGTCTCGACCGTCCTTACCGCCGCCCTCTTCCTGACTCCCGTAGCCATCGGAGGAGCACAGGACGAGGACGCGGTCGCAGCCCTCATCGACGGCTATATCGACCAGCGGTTCGAAGCGCCAGATGGCGCCACCGAGGCGCTGCTCAAAGCCCTCGCCCAGGAAGGCACAGAGTCCCCCGAGGACATTGAAACGGCCCTGCGTTCCCGGCGCGCGGCCTACGCCGACCTGTCGGCACTCGCGGGGAAGACCACGGCCCACGACGTGGACTGCTACCACGTCGACTACGCCACGAAATTCCTCATGTACGTCCCCAAGGACTACGACCCCTCGAAGTTCTACTCGGTGGTGGTCGTGGGGCACGGTGGCAACTCCTCCATGAGCGCCGGACGAGCCATGGGCACGGCCAAACAGTACCTCGCGCTCTACGCGCCGAAGGTCTGCGCCACCATGGACGCCATCGTGATCGCGCCGGCATCCGAGCGGGGCTGGGGCCCGATCGGTTACTCCCTGTGCTTCTCTGCGATCTCCGAGGTCAAGCGCATGGTGCCCGTCGACCCGGACCGCATTTACATCACCGGCCAGTCCATGGGAGGCCACCTCGCCTACCGCGCGGCGCTGCTCTTCCCCGACGCCTTCGGCGCCGTGTCCCCCCACAGCGGCGGCTACGACTTCGCCGAGAAGGGCTCGATCGGCAACCTCCTCAACGTGCCGGGCATGTCGGTCTTCGGATCCAGTGAGCCCTACGGCATCAACGGCGACAACAAAAAGAACGAGGCCTGGGGCAAGGCGCACGGTCTCGGGTGGACTTTCGTCGAGAAGGACGGCGGGCACACCATCTATCAAGACGCGCTCGCCCCCATGGCGCGCTTCTTTGAAGAGAACCCAAGGGATCTCTACCGGGACCGCGTCTACCTGCGCCACGGCGGCACCATGCTGTTCGAGAAAACCTGGGGCATCAAAGGCTGGCCAGAGCACGTCGTTCGCTCGAAAGAACGCCCGCTGAAGTGGAACCGCAAGCACTGGGTCGAGGTCCAGCCGTGGATGGACGGCGAGAAAGCGGCGGTGCAGGAGCTCTACGCCACCCACGACGGGGAGGGCAAGATCACGGTGACTTGCCAGAAGGTCCGCCGCCTCACCGTCTACTTGCACCCCGAGATGATGGACCTCGCCGAGCCTGTCACCGTCTCGGTCAACGGCGAGCAGCTCTTCAGCGGAACCGTGTCCGTGGACCCGGCGATCATGCTCAACGACGCCCGCGAGCTTGACGATAGAGGCCGCATCTACTGGGCGAAGATCGACCTCGACGTCGAGACCGACAAAGCGCCCAAGATCCCTCTCACGGACTGAGGCTGCCCGACTTGAAGCGCCATCGGGCCGACGGAAAAGCCCCGCAGATCGAATCCGATCTGCGGGGCTTTTCCGTGGGGGCCCTGGCCGGCGCCTTGTACCTACAGCCAGGTCACGCGCGTCGAGCCTGAGAAGTTGAATCCAGCACCCACGGGATCACGGAACCAGGCTTGGAAGTGGCTCGTGATTCCGACCATCGCCGCGTAGGTTCCTGTGGACGTTGGAATGGCAGCGAGGGACCACTCGCCGGCGTTCGTGTCCAACGAGAATTCACCGAGCGGCCCGGAGTTCTTGACCTGATTCACCGCGGCAAAGCGCCCGAGTCCCCCCTGGGCCCCTGGGTTGATGCAGATCCAGCCGTTGCCTGAGTTGACCGTTTGGGCCGGTACCGATTCCCGTCCCGTGGCGAAGATGCCGAACTGGTTCAGCGGCACGCCTCGCGCGATGAGAATCGCGTTGTTGTTGGCCGCGATGGCGTCGCCGGTCACCTCGCAGGTGGCGGGCGAACCGGTGCTCGTCACCGCGCCATCGCAACCCGGTACGCAGATACCGCAGTCGTTGGGGAACGTGCTCCAGACCGCGCTGATTTCCATCCAGTATCCCGCGAACGGTCTTCCAGGGCCGGACGTGCAGGGCGAGTTGCCGTTGACATAGCCGCCAAAGAAGTAGCAGTGCGAGTAACCAGTGGGACCGTTGCCGAAGGTGTCCTCGAGCCAATAGAAATCTCCATTCTGGTAGCCCGTCCCCCCTGCCCCCGGGCAGAACCCGGCCTCGCCGAAGTACGTATTCGAGCCCGTGTTCGGAAGGCCCGAAACCCATCCCGTATCAGTGCTGACGGGATCGCCCGCGATGAACGGCCCAGCGGAGGCGGAGCCTGTGCCGGTGTACTCCCAGCTGATGCCAAAGGAGTCGCGCGCCAGGTCACCGTCGTAGCCGGGGTTTGCCGCACCGCCGTCGGCCTGGAGGAGGAACTCTTCCCCCGTCCCCGTGGCCGCCGTCAAGTCCAAGGTGGCGAACCAACAGCCGTTCGACGGGAAGCCAGAGACCACCACCGTGCCAACGGGTGCCGTCGTTGGATTGGAGCAAGGTGTGTGGTCCTCATAGAAGTTGAGCGTCCAACCGGAAGAGGCCGCCACCGGCTCCATATCGCAGTAACCGATCTGGAGCTCGACGACCTGATTGAGATCCGTCACGGCGCCGCCGTTGGCGAAGACCGTTGGGTTGGTGGTTCCCGGGATCACGCCCTCATCGACGATCTTGCCGAAGGCCGCGGTGCCCGTCGGCCCCACCACCTGTCCGTAGTATCCGGACGGCGCGGTGTTGCTGTAGACGTTGTCGGAGACGCCGAACTGTGCAACGGAACCACGGGTCCGCGTCCAAGTTCCGGTCGCGAGGTGGTAGGTCCCCGCGTCCTTTGGCTGCATCGGGATGGGCTCCACATGCTGCGTGAGCGGCTGGCCGGATGGGACCAGGGGAGCGACGGGTGAGATGGCGGCCTGTGCGGCTGCAACGCCTGCGAGCGTGACCGCGCCCACGAGGGGCAAGACGAGCTGAGTCATGGCGAGTTTGGAGGTTCGAATGGACAGCAGCCGGCCATGGACGCGGGACGCGTTCACCTGGGCCGCTACTTCCCACTCAGACTGTCTCTTATACACATCTCCGAGCCCAGAGACTAGGCATGATCTCGTATGCCG
>CAJXRJ010000826.1 GCA_913058555.1 uncultured bacterium | reverse complement strand
CGATGCGATCCGCATCGACGGAGGGGACCTTCGGACCGTCCAGAACGCCGGTCAACGCGTCCCCGCCCATCACTGGCGGGATTTCCGGGGGGGACAGATTCGCGCCTTCCATCGACCTCGAATGGGTGATGCGTGCCGCGGGGGCCCGCGAGGGGGCCTCTGGGCCACGCCTGGGGGCCATTGGGCCAGCCGGGAAGGTTGGGGGACATATCTTTGCATCGATATATCTCGATGCGCCGATGGGTGTATTTTTGGGGGGGAGGCCTGCTACTTCCAGGCTCGGAACTTCTCTTCAAGCTCTTTGACGGTGCCGATCGTCACTCGCTGGTTTCCCCGGAAGGCCGAGCAGCGGGACGTCCCCGTCTCGCTGAGGTTCAGCTCGCTGATCTCGTTCCCCGCGGCGTCGAAGTAGGTGACGATGTAGCGGTCGCGCATGCTGGTGAGGTACACCCCCCTGTAGCCGTTCTCGAAGCTCAGGATCCTGTTGACGGCATCCACCATCGCTCGCCCGCCGTGCACCTGCTCCCGGCGGTGTACGTGCTTCCCGTAGGACGAAGGCGGGTCGTCGCGGGTGATCGTCACGGTGGCAGCGGCCTTCACGGCGTGCTCCAGTACACTCTCGTAGTCCGGGAGCACCTCGACCCCTGGATGTTGAAGCTGAAACAGAACCAGCCAGTCTTCGGCGATGCCCGAGCCCTCGAGGAAAACGCGCTTCAAGGACCGGGGTGCGCGCCGCGGCAAGCGGACCATGGGAGTGTTACCGAGCTGGATCTCCTCCAGGTGCTCGAATTGCTCCCATCCGAAGAGGCTCAATCCCTCTGACGACGACGCGTTGAGGTGTGTCATCGATTGGAAGGCCCGGAGACTTGTGAGGCGCAGGCCCATTTCGCTGCCGCTCACGTCGAGGTACCTCGCCTGGCAGCGCTCAGGCAGGCTCCTGAGAACTTCGTTGGGGCAACCCGAGATGTCCAAGTAGCGCGCCCGGGACAACAGGTCACCAGGAGTGTTCTCGATGAAGCTGACGTCCAATGCACACTCGGTGAGGTCCACGTTTCGAAGCAGCGGCATGAATTCAGGATCGCACTTGCTCAAGTGGATCCCACGCAGGGACCCGGCCTCGACGGCGTCAGCGAGCTCTTGCTTCAGGTCTTGGATCTCCTGCGCGCTGTACTCGATTCCGATCCAGACTGCCGCGAGCTGCCTTTGGCCAGATGCATCCAGCTCATACAATCTGTCCTTGCCCCGTTCGAACCGCAGCGGTACGCCGGTGGGTAAGACCATGTTGAGACGACCCACCATGGCGTAGTGGACCTTGCCTCCATCGAAGCTCGCTCTGACCCAGGGTTCATGGGGCTTGCCATCGAGGGTCACGGAAAGCCGTTCGTGGACCTGGTGCGAGGGCCCCGCGGCCGTTGCGGGGTCAGTGGCTGGCCCCTCGAGGGGCAGCCCCGCTAGCAGGCATAGGCTGGCGATAGCTTGAAGTCTCAAGGGGCAGCCTCCCGGCTGGGATCCGGTTGTTCCGATCGTCCGACGTGGGTCGGAACGCAGGAACAGCCCCCTCGTTCACGGGTTCCTGGAAAATCGGATGCCCCAGGCCACGGCCAATCGAGCGTGCGTCTCGAGATGCACAGGGAATGGCGGCCAAGGAAGGCGGTACCCGGAAAGTGCAAACCTGGTCCGCAGTTTACTGGTACCACTTGTTCCATGACCCACGACTTCTCCTCGATGCCGCCGCGGCCTGTCACGGCAAGTGCGCCGTCGACTCTTGCTTGCCTTGCGGACGCCGCCGGGTATCGCTACTACTGGGCGACCGCTGATCTGCCGGAGTCTGCCCTCGCATTTGCTCCGCCCGGTGGCGCTATGACCCTCGGCGAGCTGCTTGGGCACCTGCGTGACCTCAGCTGGAAGATGCACCAGTCGGTGACGGGGCTCGACGGAGATCGATCGGCCGTGAGCCTCGCGGGGATGCGCGAGTCTACGCTCACGTGGATCCGTGGCGTCAGCGCCAAGCTCTCGGGCATGACCGCCGCCGAACTCGAAGCGATCGAGATCACCTCGAGCCGCGGCGACCACGGCAACCTCAAGACGCTGATCCATGGCCCCATGGCCGACTTTCTCACCCACGTGGGCCAAGTGAACTCCTGGCGCCGGATGGCCGGCAGTCCGCCGCCCAAGGCGCGCGTGTTCCACGGACTGCCGCCGGAGTCGCCGTCGACAACGGTCTGATCCTGGACTAGCCTTGAGCCTTCCATGCGGGACCCAACGAGAAGGAACAGGAACCAAGGCACAGCGAAGCGCGGCCATTCGAAGGACACGACATTCGTGGTTCCGCGCGGTCGTGAATGGTGGAGGTCCTACGCGAAGGGGCTGCGGGATTACGTCGTGGTGGAGCGGTTCGTCAACGGCATGATCCTTCGGTTCATCATCGAGCCGGTGGAGGAGGGATACGTCCATCCATGCACACCCGACGACGTGGCGTACATGCTAGAGCTGCTCCCCGTGCAGGCGGTGAAGGGGCCGTATCCCCTCCAAGCCGTTGTCATGCGGCAAGCGCCGGAGAAGGAGAGTATTCTCAAGGGGGCTTGGGGTCGCTTCTGCCCGTACGTGGACCTGGGCCCGGTGACGGGGGCCGTGATTTTCCTTGAGGCGGCAAAGCCCTACGATCAAATGACGTGGGGAGCGAAGCTCTCCCTCGAGAGCCAGGGGGAGGCGCGCCGCATGGACGCGCTCTTGGAGCGGGTCCCTGGCAAGGGGAAGGGCCGGGGCCAGAGCTACAAGTTCGGCTTCGCGGGCCTGCGGCGCTGGGTTCTCTATCACACGCTGATCCACGAGGTGGGGCACTGGATGGACTACCGGCGGCTGGTGGTCTGGCCCTCGGAGCGCGGCGAGATCGAAGTCTCGGAGGGGATCGACGCCTATTGGCGACGTCCACGGACGGAGCGAGAGTCGTTCGCGCATCGGTTCAGCGACGAATGGCGCGATGAACTCTCCCGGCGTCACCGGGGCATCCCTTTCGCGCAGCAGCTCAACAGGGCGCGCCTGAAGGATCAGGGGGTCGATCCGTCGTGGTTCGCTGCGCCCTCCGCCGAAGAGGCGGGCGCGGGCCAGCCCGTGGGC
>CAJXRJ010000825.1 GCA_913058555.1 uncultured bacterium | reverse complement strand
TCTACACACTGCATATCGTCGGCAGCGTCAGATGTGTATAAGAGACAGTTCCCGCGGCATGCACCGCCGCTTCGGCTTGGCCCAGGCGTTCCTCGGCAGCCCCGAGGTCGTGCTGCTGGACGAACCCACGGCGGGACTCGACGCACCTGGATTCCTGGCCCTTGCGGATCTCCTCGGCGAAGCCCGCCGGTCGGGCGTCACGCTCGTTCTGGCATCGCACATCGCCACCGATCTCCTCGAACACTGCGACGAGGCGGTCCTCCTTGGACGGACGCGCGTGAGGCGGCGCGCCGCCCCCGAGGATCTGCTCGGGGATCCAGAACGAACCGAGCTCACGGTCCGCGGCCTTGCTCCCAAGGATCGGGAGCGGCTCGCCGACTGGGTCCAATCGGAGCTGGGCGCCGAAGTCGAGAAGGTGCGCCCTGCCCAGCGTTCTCTCACACAGCTCTACTCTGAATCCAGCGAGCCCGACGCTCACGGCGGAGACCTGGCGCCTTGAACCTGGCCTTCGCAGTCCTGGAGGCGCGCCGCACCGCAACGGGCACCGCGCTCGTCTGCACGTTGGTTGTGACCCTGCTGGCGCTCCTCAAGTCGGCCGGGGCCATCGAGGGGCCCGCAGCCCTCGAGAACCTCACCGCCGTCGAGTCCCGCGTGAACCTGAGCCGCATCCCGGCCGCGTGGACCGCGGGGCTCATGATCGTCGGGGGATGGTGCGTCGTACGCAGCGCGAATCTCGCACAGGGGTGGTTCGGGAGTCGCGGCGCCGGCGAGAATCCGGGGGAAGGGTGCTGGCTAGCGCCGACGGTTCCGTCGCGCTTTGGCATTGCCGCGGCCGCCCAAGCGGGCATCGCCGCGGCGGGCGCCCTGCTCGCGATGAGCATGGCGGCGGCCATCGCGCTGGCCGCTCCTATCGAGGGCTCCGGCCCGCTGCTCGAGCCTTTTGCGGTGGCAGGCCCCGTTCGCTCGCACCTACTCCTGCCGGGCGCCCGCTTCGAGCAGACCTTCGGCGATATTCGTCCCCCCGCTGGCGCGACGGTTCGGGTGCGCATGACGCCCACGGCCAACGTGGGTGCGGGTACGACACGCGTGGAGATTTCAGCCGGAGGCAGCGTCGTTAGGCGGCCCCTCGTGCGGAAGTCCTGGGTCGAAACGGGCCTGCCAGAGGGCGTGGACGCGGTCGCCACCCGCAACGTTGGGGACGGCTCCGCCGCCCTGCTCGGGCCCAGGCCCGTTGAGATTTGGCAGCCATCCAACGCGCTCCTCCGCGGTCACTTGAGGGCTTGGCTTCACGCTTGCGCACTGCTCATCTTCCTGACAGGGATGGCCCTCGGGGCGGGCCTTTGGATGTCCCCAGGGATTAGCGCCGCCACCTCCCTGTCCCTTTGGCTGTTCTTAGCCGCGACCGGATTCGGGCCCCAGTGGGTGCCGGGAACCGGTGACATGGGAAAGGCCCTCGCCGCCCTGGGTGACGGCCGAGCACCCGCCATTCCCTCGCCCTGGACGTGGGTCATCGCCGCCGCGGCGGCGGCCCTGGCCGCCCTGATGGCCATGCCGGCCCTCCGGAGCTGGCATCACGAGGAACGCGGATGAGGTGGAGCCCGAGGCGATCTTGGTTCACCGCCGCGGCCGTGGCGGGCACGGCCACCGTGGCCCTGCCCTTCTGGAGCCCATGGGTCTGGAATGCCGGCGGGGATGCTCGGGAGGCGGCACCCGGCGGGATGAGCAGTCGGCCCAGGAGCCCGCTCGCGTCCGTGGCGTCCAGCATCGAGTGGATTCGATTCTCTGCCGCCCTCAAGGCCGGGGACGAGCCACGGGCCTACGCCATCGCCCGGGGGGCCATCGAAATGGACACCGCGTCCCCCGCAGGATGGAAGCAGCTGGCGGGGCACTTCCTCTTTGAACGCTCGTCCGTGGACGAAACGGATGGGCCAGAGGAACGGCGCGCGATGATCCTCGCGGGGCTCGGCATCCTGGCGGAGGGGGAGCCGGTCGTGTCGAGGCCCCAGGAGCTCTCCTATGAAATCGGGCTGGTCGCCCACTATTTTGCGACCCTCGACGAAGCGGAGCTCCCATGGCCAGAGTGCCGCAGGGAGCTCCTCGCCATCGCCCGGGACGCCTTCATCCGGGCCATGGGCGACGGGCACCGCGCCGCCGTGGAGGCCCTGGAGATTCTGGGGCAGTCAGAGCGCAAGTGGCTCCGATAGCGTTCCCTCGGGCGCTGCCCCTGCTACCCTCCCTCCGTGACGTCTCCCATGAACGCCGTCGAAGCCCTCGCACCGCTCCTTGGGAGCATGACGTGGGTCAGTGACCTTGGAGGGGCTGGGTTCGCGCTGATCGACGAGGCCAGTTCTGGGCTCTTCGACTACTTCTCCGAGTTCGGCTACCTCGCGCCATTCACGGTGCTCCTCATGTGCGGCTTTGGGTTCCCTGTGCCTGAGGAGGTCACGATGCTCGGGTCCGGGTTCCTGCTCTACGAGGGCAGGGTCGAAGCGCTGCCAGTGGTAGGCGTCTGTTTCCTGGCCACGCTCATGGGCGATTCGGTTCCCTACTGGCTGGGGCGCCTGTGGGGCCAGCGGGCACTGAAGTACAAGATCGTACGCAGGGTCCTTCATGCAGAGCGCCTGCGGGCCCTCGAGGAGCGCTTTGAGCGCAACGGCGTCCGGGCCGTGTTCGTTTGCCGATTCCTCCCCGGCCTGCGGCTCCCCGCTTGGTTCACGGCGGGGACCCTGGGCATGAGCTACCCGCGCTTCATTGCGACGGACGCTGCCGGGGCGGCGCTTATGACCCCGCTGTTTGTGTACTTGGGCTACGCATCAGGGGAGAAGATCGCGGAGCTCAAGGACACCGTCGAGAACCTGCATCAGATCCTCGGCTTCGTCATCCTGGGTCTCTTGATTGCCTTCTCGGTCCATATCTACTTCGGCAAGCGGGGCTCCAAAAGGGCGCCGATGGAGGACGGCGGCGCGGCGGAGGAGCCCCTGCCACCTGGCGACCTGGGCCAGGCCCGGGACGACGTGATGGACGGGGATCGTCCCTGAAGTCGGTCTTGGCGTCGGGCCTGGCTTGGCCCCGGGTTGACCCCGGGTCAGCCCTGGCTCGGCCCCCGCTCACCCACCGGC
>CAJXRJ010000824.1 GCA_913058555.1 uncultured bacterium | reverse complement strand
AGATCATGCCTAGTCTCGTGGGCTCGGAGATGTGTATAAGAGACAGTTCCAGGCGAGATCCCCGCCGCAGGGTCTGCTTGAGCACCTCCACCGGCATCTCGATTTCCAGGGCCTCGATCGGTGAGTTGCGCGTGTTGGTCATGTGCGTTTGCACGCCATGGGCCCCAGGCCGCTGGGGGCCGCCCCCAGCCCCTCCGCCATGGGTTTCGTAGTGGGTGTAGCCGCGCCCGTCCGCTCGCACTCCCCCGAAAGAGAGATTGTTCATCGTGCCCGCGCTCGCGGCGGGGATCTCGCCTGGAAGGACCTGGGCCAATGCACCCAAGACCACGTCCACCAGGCGCTGGCTGGTCTCCACATTGCCCGCGGCCACCGGGGCAGGGTAGGCGGCGTCGCAGACGGTGCCGGGCTCCGTGACGATCTCCACGTGCTCCAGGACCCCGGCATTGGTAGGGGTCCCGGGCGGCAGAAGCAGCCGCAGGCCGTAGAACACCGCCGAAACCGTCACGGCAAGGGTGGTATGCACGGGCGAGCCGTCCTGAACCTGGGGCGCCGTTCCGGAGAAATCGAAGGTCAGAGTGCTGCCGTCACAGCCCAGCCGCAGCCGAATGGGCATCGGGTCCCCAAGTCCATCGGGCCCGCCCTCGAGGGCGTCCTCGAAGCACCACTCCCCTTTCGGAATCAAGGCGATGCGCGCCGCCGTCGTCGCCGCCGTCCAGCGCACCAGATCGAGCCCATGTCCGGCAAGGCGGTCGCCGCCGTATTCTGCAATCATCGCCTCGAGCCGCGACTCGCCCACCCGCGCCGCCGCGACCTGGGCGAAGAGATCGGCGCGCCTCTCCATGGGAACACGCACGTTCGCGAGGAACAGGGAGAGGAGGTCTCCATCCACCTGGCCGCCGCGAACGATGCGCACGGCGGGAATGCGCAGGCCCTCGCCGTGTACGTCACGGGCCGGTGCCATGGACCCAGGGAAAGCCCCGCCGACGTCCGCGTGGTGGGCCCGTGAAACCACATAGAAGAGGAGCCTTGGGGGATCTCCACTTCCCGCGGGCTCAAAAACGGGAGCGACGGCCGTGATGTCAGGCAGGTGCGTCCCGCCGCCGTAAGGGTCGTTGTGGAATGCGATGTCCCCTGGCCCGAGGTCCTGGGCCTCGAGCACGGCCGCCACCGATAGCGGCGTCGCGCCAAGGTGCACCGGCAAGTGCGCCGCCTGGGCGATCAGCTCCCCGCCCGCACCGAAAATCGCGCACGAAAAGTCGAGGCGCTCTTTGATGTTCACGGAGAACGCCGAGCGCTGCAGCGCGACGCCCATCTCTTCCGCCACCGACGAGAAGAGGTGGTGAAACACCTCTACGCCGAGGGCGTCAATGGACTCATCCGAGGCGTTGGGCATGTTGGGGAGAGGCGCGAATCCAGCCACTCGCTGTCTATTCGTCAGGCGGGAAGTCGAGCACCTGTAGGGGCGCATTGTCGATGACTTCCCATGGGATGAGGGGCGTGATGATGACGTCGTCTTCGGTCGACTGGCGCCATACCACGGATCGCACGATCCGCACCAGGTGCTGCCCCGACCGGAAGTACTCTTCCTGCTCGCGGCGCGTCTCAAACTCCAGACGCTGCTCCGCGTCCACTGCGGTCGAGATTCGCGCCGCCAGGATGATCTCGAACACCTGACTCTCCACGGCGAGCATGTCGCGCACCGTTGTTTTCTCCTCAGGCCCGAGGTCCATGAACTCGTTCAGCTCGTCCAGCTCGTCGAGGCTATCGAAGATCTTCTTCTGGATGAGGTCCTCGCCAAACTCATCCTTGAGGGGCTCAGGGTCCACCGTGTCCAAGCCTTCCTCATTCTCCTCGTCCTCAAGGGGCTCCTCTTCCTCGTTCCGATAGTCGCGGATCTCGTCCCAGATCCGGTAGTCGAGTTCCCGCCCATCGATCAGCCCGGACAGGACGGCATGGGGAGCGGTGTTGACGTTGACGCCCCAGCCGCCGTCTGCCACGGGAAAGCCGCTGTTCGCCTCCTCGGAGCCCACCGAAGGTGAGCTGAACACCGTGAAGAACGACTCGAGGCCGTGGATGCGCTCGTCGTTCTCCCCGAAGAAGTCCCGGAACATGTGATCCTCGAACGCGTCGAGCATTCGGAACTCACGGAAGGTCAAGGGCAAGACGCGGTCCAGACTCTCCTCGTCACCGGTGAGGAAGGTCCCCCTCGGGATGTCCCCCATGGATCGACGATCGATCATGTAGTCCCGCATGGCCGTGGCCATTTCCTCGGCGTCCCCTTGCGAGATCTCGTAGTCCGTGTCCCCGCGGCAGTTGGTGAGGATGCGAACCACGCGCTGGAAGGAGTCCTCCGCGAGCTCCTCATCCTCGTTGAGCATGTTGAGGACGTTGTACTTGCTGTTCTCATCCCGAACGAGGATGCGGATCTGGATGTCCCCAAAGTTCGTCGACTGGGGCGTGTACCACCGGTCCATCTGGGAGTCGACCGTGTCGGGGTTCCGCGGTGGCTCGCCCTCGTCACCGGCGGCGGCGGCGGCCCCATCAGCCCCCATGTCCCCGGCTCCACCCGGGCCTTCCTCGGAGGCTTGGGCCCCCCGGCCATCCTCCGCGAGGTCCTCGTACATCTGCATGAGGACCGAGCTGATGGCATAGTCCATCTGGCTGCGCGTGATCTCGTTCCGCGTGACCCGCGCATCGGTCTGGGTCACGGTGTTGATCTGGTACACAATCGCCACGAGGACGATCAGGACGAGGAACGCCAAAAGGAGCGCGGCACCGGCCTGGGGGGACGATGGGCCGGATCCAGGGCGATGGCCAGCACGGGCATAGGGTCGATGGAGCAATTTCACAGCCCCTGAAGATACGCCATCGGGGGGCGTGCCTTCCCGGAATCGCCCCTACTCGAACGGAGAATTGAGGTCGCTGCCCTCGAGGATCCGTGGGCGGATGAAGAAGAGCACATTGGTCTTCTCTTTGCTCGTGATCCGGTTCCGGAAGAGCATGCCCAGAAGCGGGATATCCCCCACCAGGGGCACCTTGCTCTCGCGCTCGACAGTGCGCTCGGAAATGAGCCCCCCCAGGATGACCGCCTGGCCCGGCTCGAGCCGGGCCAGGCGGTCATCCTGGG
>CAJXRJ010000823.1 GCA_913058555.1 uncultured bacterium | reverse complement strand
CACGAGCCCCGCCACGAAGGGCGCCGCGATGGCCGCGGCAAACACGGCCACGGTCAGGGCCTGGGTGAATCGAGAGCGCTGCCACCCGTCCGCGTTGTCGTTCGAGTCCCCCATCAGAATTGGAAGTAGAGGAAAGGACGGAACGTATCGGTCGCGATGGACATGGCGCACAACAACCCGAAAGCCGCCGCGGCACAGAGCTCCACGAAGTCGAAACCCCTTGCCGCGATCGACGATGTGGCCCTCGCGCGCAGACCCAAAACCCATGGGTAAACCGGCGTCGCCAGCACCGCTCCAATGGCCATTGCAAGACCGGTCTTGGCGTCCAGGTACATCGTCAGCGGCGCCGCCCATGACCCCGCGGCCTCCGCCCCCTGGATCCCCCACATGGCGGCCAGCATGTCCTGCAACCCCTGCCAACTGGTGGCCCGGAACAGGACCCATCCAAACACAACAACGACCATGAGCCATAAATGGCGAAGCGGCCGCGGCAATCTCTGGAGCAACCCGCCCCCGCCGAGGCGCTCGAGGATCAGGATGCCGCCGTGGTAGAGCCCCCAGGCGACGTAGGTCAACGCCGCCCCATGCCATGCGCCGCACAGGAGGAAGACAAGGCCTAGATTCACCAGCGTCCGCGCCCGCCCTCGCCGGTTGCCACCGAGGGGGACGTACAGGTAGTCACGGAACCAGCTCGACAGCGTGATGTGCCAGCGCCGCCAGAACTCCGTCAAGGACTGGGACGCGTACGGGTAGCGGAAGTTCTCTGGGAACCGGAACCCAAACATGCGCCCAAGCCCAATGGCCATGTCGGAGTATCCGGAGAAGTCGAAGTAGATCTGCAGGGTGTAACAGAGGGCCCCAAACCACGCCACGGCCGGAGAGAGCTCGACGGCGCCCAACCCGAAGATCTGATCCGCGGGGCCCGCGAGGCTGTCTGCGATGAGGACCTTCTTCGCAAGGCCAAGAACGAATCGCCGGGCGCCGTCCGCGAGGTCGCAGAGCCCCACGCGGCGGTCCTCAAGCCGCGACTCGATCTCGCTGTAACGAACGATCGGGCCCGCGATGAGCTGTGGGAAGAGAGACACGTAGAGCCCAAAACGAACGGGGCTTCGCTGGACCCCCACGTGACCGCGCCCCACATCGATGACATAGGAGAGCGCCTGAAACGTGAAGAACGAGATCCCGATGGGCAGCGCCACCTCCAACGGATCGAAGGGGCCCCCGCCGCCCCCAATACCTGTCAGCTCCGCAAGCCACCCGGCGTACTTGAACCAGAAAAGCAGCCCAAGGTTGAAGGTGACCGCGAGAGCGACCGCGAGCCCGACCGCGCTGCGCCCGGTGGCGGCTCGCGCCTTGAGGGCTCCGATCCAGAGTCCAAAGCCGTAGTTGGCGGTGATGCTCGCGCCGATCAGTGCGACGTGACGGACCTCGCCCCACGCGTAGAAGGCGAGGCTCGCGAAAAGGAGAAGCAGGTTCTTGGCCCGCCCAGGACAAAGGAAGTACGCCCCGAGAACCAGCGGCAGAAAGACGAAGAGGAACGTCGGCTGGCTAAAGACCACGGCCCTTTAACGGCCCGCGCTGGGGTCGCCGGCCCCCCCGGTGGAGCCAGCGCGATTGGCGCGGAGCTTGGCGACCGCCTGAACAAGTCGGTCCACGACCTCTCCGGGGGCCAGGCCGTCCGTTTCGATGCGCAAGGCTCCGGGGACCTCGACGAGGGGAGAGTCCGTTCGTGAGCTGTCAAACTCATCCCGCCGTGCGAGATCCGCTTCGTATTCGGCAGCCAAATCCGGCCGCCCCTCCTCGTCTGCCCGCCGCCGGGCACGAATCCCGGGGCTCGCCACGAGGAAGACTTTCAAGTCAGCGTCCGGGAAGACCACCGAAGTCGTATCGCGCCCCTCGGCCACGACGCCGCCGCCATCCTTTGATGAGGCGCTCGCCGCAATGTCCCGCTGGAGCTGAACGAGCGCTCGACGCACTCCGGAGATGGCCGAGACCTGGGACACATGCCGTGTGACTTCGGGCCCACGGATCATGGGCTCCCCCGCAAGGCCGCCGATCAGGACCTTCCCGTCCTCGTCGAAGGAAAGCTCCGCGCCCTCCGCGACGCTGGTGCACGCAAACTCATCCCCTGGGTCAATCCCACGATCCAGGGCCAACAGGGTGACCGCCCGGTACATGGCCCCCGTGTCGAGGAAGGTCAACCCAAGCCGTGAGGCGAGGGCACGGGCGGCAGTGCTCTTTCCGGAGGCTGCCGGGCCGTCGATAGCGATGATCATGGAGGGGAACGCGTTCACTTGCCCGTGGATGCGGGCGTCTTGTCGCCATCTGAGTTTATGAGAGCGGAGACCATTCGGTCTACGTCCCGGCCGACGGGATCTCCAGATGCGTTCGCGGCGACGAAGTAGGCTCGCCCGGTCTCAGGCGCGATCCAGACGGTCGCAAACCACATCGTGTTGGAGCCCGAGTGCGTCAAAGCGACGCCCTTGGAGGTCTTGTCGCCCGGTTTGCGGGCCCAAGGCCTCTTCGTGACGACCCAGCCACAGGCGTAGTCGTCGAGCCCCACCTCGAGGAGTTTGGCCCGGGATGCGGGCTTGAGAAACTTGGACGTCGACGCCGCTGCGCCCGAGAACTCCATGGCGAACTTGGCCCAATCATGCAGGGCCAAGTGCACCGTGCCCGCCGGACCAAGGGCCTCGGCGTTGTCGCCTTGAATGGGCCAAAGCGCCTTTTTCGCCAGGACCTTGTGCCCCCACGGCTGGTCCGTTTCCCCTTTCGTGCCGGGCACCCCAAAGCTCGCGGTGGTCATCCCAAGGGGCACAAAGACCTCAGCGGTGATCAGCTCCTCCCAGGCCGTATCCATCGCCGCCTCCGCCATGAGCCCGGCGACCACATAGCCCAGGTTGGAGTAGAGGTAGGAGGTTCCAGGCTCGCTTCCCGGCGCTGCTTCCAGGGATTTGGCGGCCACCTCCAGTCGTCGCTCGTGGATGCCGAGCTTCGAGAACCCACGCCAGTTGGAGGCGTTGGCCGGCATGCCACTCGTATGGTGCAGCAGATCCAGCAAGGTGACCGCCCCATAGTCCCCGTGGATGCTGTCTCTTATACACATCTCCGAGCCCACGAGACTAGGCATGATCTC
>CAJXRJ010000822.1 GCA_913058555.1 uncultured bacterium | reverse complement strand
CGTGGGCTCGGAGATGTGTATAAGAGACAGGACCGGAATCCGTCGAGCCGATGGTCCCTACCGGCTGCCGGTGAGTTGCACTTGATTGCCACTCCGCACCCCTGCGAACGGGTCCGGAAACTGGGCCTGCTCCAGGCGGACGGGGACGGCGTGATCGAGGATATGGTCGGACGGGCCGGTGACTTGGCGCAGGCGGACCCCACGCTTGGTGCCGGCAAGGCGCGCGCCGGCCGGAGCCACCTCAGTGCCCGTGAAGACCCCGCCGCCCAACGAGGGACTCAGGGATGGATCCAGCGATGGATCCGCGTCAGCGACCAGACCGGGGGCGCCATTGGTGGCCGTCCCAACACCCGAATTCGGATCTGGGTTCAAAGGCGATCCCGGTCCGCCGCCGGACCGGAGGAGCATGACGCTCAGACCACCGAAGATCAGGATGGCGGCGGCAGCGGCGAGGCTCCGGCGCTCGTACCAGCGGACGGCGCGGTTTCCGCGACGGCCATGGACTTGGATAGATTGCGACTGGTGGCGATGGCCCGTTGCCAACAGCCCGGAGCTTGCTAGCTCGGCGCGAATACCCGCCCAAAGGTCGGGGCTCTCAGCCGACCGGAGGGAGGCCGCGTGGTCCTGGAGGAGCGAGTGTGACGCACTCGCCGCCTCCAGGAGGTCACGGTCCTCTGGGTGCTCATTCAGCCACGAATCGACGCGGACGCATTCGACCGAGTCGAGCTCTCCGCCGACGTAGAGCGGGAGGGCGGCTTCGAAATCGGCGCGGCTCAGGAAAGGGTCCAGCAATGGATCCTTCAAGCCGTCCGCGAGGCTGCCTTGCCCATCCGACAGGACCCCATGCGGGGCGTCGGGTCGGCCGTCTCGGCGGCCGTCTTCATTGGAGGGGTGCTTCATGGTGCTTCTCTTCTGACCCTAGTTACGACGCTCGTTCCCACGTGTGAGCGGAGGTTCAGAGGAATTGAGTCCCCCATCGAGAAGATCCGCTGCCCCCTTCTCGCGCATGCGCGCCCGGCGCTCCCACTCCTCTTGGAATAGCTTGCGGCCCCGGTGCAGGCGCCAGCGAACGGTGACGTGGGTGGCCCCGACGATCTCTGCAATCTCGGGACATGAAAGGCCCTCGATCTCCCTAAGGGTCAAGACCGACTGGAAATGCGGTGCGAGGGTCTGCAGGACGGCATCCACCTCGGCGGCGGTCTCTTGGGCCTCAGCTTGGTCACTGGGGGCCGCCTGGTCGTGATCTTCGAGCTCCATCGGCCCGTCGTCCTCGAGGACGCCACGGGACACGGAGTACGCCGAGCGGCGCTTGCGCAGGAAGTCGATGCAGAGGTTCGTGACGATTCGGTAGAGCCACGTGGTGAACTCGTGGCCAAAGTCGAAACGATCAAGGCTCTTGAATACCCGCAGGAAGGCCTCCTGGGCGAGGTCCTGGGCGTCCTCGTCCGTGGGCACCATGTTGCGCGCGACCCGGTAGGCACGGCGTTGATGGCGTTGGACGAGCTCCCCAAACGCCTCCTCTTCGCCGGCCTGCGCCCGGCGCAGGAGCCCGTGATCCACCGCGGCCTCGGCCTTGCGGAGGGCATCCGGGTCCCCGGCGTGGCCAGCTGCAGGCCCAGGTGATTCCGGCTCGATCATGCCTGAATCACCAGGCGGCGAGACGCCCTCTCGGGAATCGGACAGCCCCCGGTCCCCCTTTGGGACGAGACTCGGGACGCCGGGGCGGCGTGTCTGTCGGGGCGTACTGGCTGCATAAGGCGGCATCGGACGGAGCCGTACGGCGCCTGAAGCTGAGCGTTAGTTCGGGCTAGGTACGAGTCCCGCATCGGTACCTTGCCAGCCGCTACGAAAGGACGGGGAAACGACCCTCAATGCCCCCGAGATGCCGGAACTTGTCCCGACGGCGGGCCACGAGCTCGTCCCGGGGGACCGACTCCAGTCCGGCGAGCTCGCTCTCAATGGAGTCGCGCATCGCCTTGATCATCTGGTCGGTGTCCCGATGGGCACCGCCCAAAGGCTCGTCCACGACGCCGTCGATGATCCCTAGGTTCTCCAGGATCTCAGCGGTCAAGCCAAGGGCCTCTGCGGCCTCGGGACTGCGAGCCCCGTCCTTCCAGAGGATCGCCGCGCAGCCCTCAGGCGAAATCACGGAGTAGTACGAGTACTTGAGCATCAGCACGCGGTCGGCGATCCCGATGCCCAAGGCACCACCGGAGCCGCCCTCGCCGATCACGTAGGCGATGATCGGCACCTTCATCTCGAACATCCGAATGATGTTCTCGGCGATGGCAGCGGCCTGGCCGCGCTCCTCTGCGCCAATGCCCGGATAGGCCCCCGGCGTGTTGATCATCGTCACGATGGGCAATCCGAGGCGCTCCGCAAGCTTCATCTTCCGCAGGGCCTTGCGGTATCCCTCGGGGTGGGCGCAGCCGAAGTTGCAGCGCAGACGCGCTTTCGTGGTCTTGCCCTTGCGGTGCCCCACGAGCAGGAAACGCCGCTCGCCGATGCGGCCAAAGCCCGTGACGATCGCTGGATCGTCCCCGTAGGCCTTGTCCCCGTGCAGCTCGACGAACTCGTCGAAGGCGCCGTTGATGTAGTCCGTCGTCACTGGACGATCCGGGTGACGGGCCACGGTCACCTGGTCCCAGGCCGACAATCCCGCGTAGGTCTCGGCCAGTCGGGCCCGAAGCTTGCCCCGCAGCGCATCGACTTCCTCGGAGATGTCGAGGTTCGCCCCCGCCTGGACTTCGAGGTCGGCGAGCTTTCGCTCCATGTCTTGGATGCCGCGCTCGAAGGGGAGTCCGACCGGCTCGCGTGCTGTGTTCTCGGTGGCCATAGCGTTCCTATCGTCGGACCCGGGTGCCCGCCGAGCAAGCCGCAGCCCGGCGTTCTTCTCGGGGACCCTCACCGGCTCCCCCGAAGGACGCCCCAATGGACGCCCCGTCGCGGGTTGCTTCCTGCCCCCATAACGGCCCCGGCTCAGATCCAGGCCAACCGTGAGCAAGGAGCCACGAGAAGGACCCGACCAGGGGCAGAATGGCGGCCCCGTCCCGGTAATATGGCCCACAGATTCGTCCTTCGGCCCCCCGAGGGATCCCCCACCAGGCCTGTCTCTTATACACATCTGACGCTGCCGACGATATGCAG
>CAJXRJ010000821.1 GCA_913058555.1 uncultured bacterium | reverse complement strand
TTCACAACGTGGTCGAGATTCAGATCGCCTATTGCGACATGGAGCCATTGGCGGCCGCTAGCGGATGGACGTTGGATTTCTACGAGAGCCATCGACCCTGCAACTTCGGACCCAGCCCAGTTGCGACCCAGACGATCGTTCTCTCCGGGTTGCCATCTAATGGTTGCTGGACCGTGGACATCGACCTCTCGGCGGCGACCGGCAACGGGATGGAGTTCCCCTTCCAAGCGGACGGCGGAGCCGCTAACCCTGGCTTCGATGGAGACCTCGCCCTGGACTCCTTCGGGGTCAGCTGGGTTTACACTGGAACGGGGACTGATCATGCGGGGCCACTGATCTGTGGCGCTCCCGCTCTTACCGATGTGGGCTGGGTCGCGGGGCCACCCGACACAGGGTCGAATACTTACTACGGCGACATCGGCGGCTGCCCGGGGACGGGCTCTGGGTTTGGTAACGAGGACTCGTACTACGTCGATGAGATGCCCGTTGGGTGCCCATTCCTCGTTTGCGAAGGCTGTTACTGGTTCGGGGGTTACGTCAACCAGGGAGCGACATGCGGCACCCGTAGCAACCCACCCATGGGCGGTTTCTGGCTCGAGATGTCGACGGAGTCTGTCCAGAATCCAATCGTTAGCACGCAGGCGTGTGTCGGTGCTCCCTCCGCCACGGGGTCACCGGCCGTTTGTGAAGTGCAAGGCAGCCGCGCCGCGTCGGACAATCGCGCACTGCTTGTGGCCACGGGCGTGCCCGCCCACCAATTTGGGCTCTTCGCCACAGGTCGAGCACAGCTCCCCGCGATGGCTCTCGTCTCCGGCAACGGTTGGGTCTGTATCGACGCGGGCTCCATGGGGGGACTGGGTCGATTCCAGATGGCGGGCCAGGTGAAGAACTCGGGAGCCAACGGACGCTTCTCGCTGGATACGTCAGCCTCGGAGTGGTCCCTCACGTCCATTCCGACCTCCAACGGAGCCTACGCCGCCATGTCGGGCATCACGTCGTACTTCCAGGCATGGTTCCGCGAGCCAACGGGGGCGGGATTCAACTTCTCGGGGTCCTGTTCCGTGACCTGGCAATAGCGCGACGAATGGGGGCGTTGGTGCATGCCTCTGAGTTGGGGATGGCGGTCCCCCCTCCCCACTAGGGTCACCGAGGCACTTTGCCTGACCTAGGCCATCCAAGTTCGCGTATCCGGTTCAGAGCGTTGCAGGCGAGCACGACCTCCGTCTCCGGGGCGCCAAGGACACGGACACGCGCACGTGGGCGGCAGCCGGTGATCGCCTTGCAACGGGAGAAGTTGTTCTCAACCCGACCCCGGCGATGGAACCCGGACTCCTCCTTCCTTTTCGGTGACCAACCTCGGTCACCCGCCTGATCCTACTCGCGCGCGCAGGGGATCTACTGCCGCTTCTAACCGGGCTTGCCATTCTCGTCGGCGGAACGGCAACCTCAGCGCCCCTGGCTTCCGCGACATCATAGACCGTCCTTGTGTCTCAGGCAGCATCGGTGGTGACTGCGCGACCATCCGGCCCGTGGCATCGGCGCCAATGTGTAGCTTCTAACAGCCACGGCGTCCTCGACTGACATGCTTAGCCGCTGCCCACTCTCCTTCGCCCACTACCGCAAGGCCACTGCTGTCGATGATCAGGTCCATCCGACCGTTGCCTCCCCTACGAGCCAGCGACACGTTCAAGCTAGCGCTCCAAGTACCGAAGTACCGAAGTACCGTGCCAGGATCATTCTTTCGCTTTCGATCAGCGTGGCACGATCGCGTTGGCGGCCTATGAGACCGCGGCACGACTGCTAAGGTCAAAAGCGAAAGAATGATCCTGGCACGGTACTCCCCCGGTACTCCCCGAGCGGCAACGGGATCGCCTATAGGTACGAGCGCGAAGGCGTCGGCGATTGGAGTCTCGTGCGCGAGGAAGAGCTGATTGGGTGGGAACGTCCCGTGTTGAACGGCTTCCCTACCACCGATCGGCGCTCGATGGGCCTGTACACGATTGGTTCCGCGTCGGGGGGTCCGCTCGGCGCCTACTTCGGAGCGAAGAACATAGCGACCGGGGCCGAGTCGCTCGTCACGCTGGAGCCTGTGGTCTCGGAGCCAAGCTGTCCCGGTGCCATCACAAGCTCCGGAGCAGCGGCTCTGCTTGAACTCGTGGGGAGCTACGGCCTCTCTGGCGAACGGCTGGCCGTCACCGCCAGTGGACTTCCGGCAAACGCGCTCATGCTGCCGATCTTCAGTCGATCGTTCGGCATCGTGGTGAACCCGAATGGAAGCCCAGGAAACCTGCGGGGAGTACCGAGCCAGGCTCATTTCTTCGGAATTGGTCGCCGGTGCGGAATGGGCGCATCCCGCTTCGCGTACCTGGCGCGACCACTCTCACAATGCCGAGAAGATGAGCCTGGCTCCGTACTTCCGCGAGCGCTTCGTCGATACGTTCAGGATCACGGGCCATGGGTCGAACCTACGGTTTCAGGGGGCCGCGGAGTCGAGAGGAGATTAGGCCGGCGTGACGAACTCGAGGAGATCGGAACGCAGCACCCAGTCGAGCTCGGCCAGCTGATCGGCGCGCGTTCTGACGAACAGGAATCCGAAGATCGGATAGCGATGATGATCCGTCTTGCGCAGTTCGAGCGGGCCCGCGAATCGGCCGACCAGGGCGTCGTAATCGAAGGACGCGACTTCACTCCCGTCGATTCCAGTGGTGTTGCCCAGCGCGATGAGGGCGAAGACGTTGCCCTCGTCGTCCTTCAATACCTCGCTCCAATCCGGTCGTTCGGATCGGAAGTAGGACACATACGGGTTGACGCCAAAGGCGTGGTGGGTGAGGTCGGCCGTTGTGCACCAGCCACCGAAGCGCATCGGGTTGACCTCGATGGGGATCACTCTTCCCCCTGAGTCGATCCGCACCTCTACGTGAACGGGCATGTCCCGCACGTCGAAGATCTCGCCCAGGTCCTGGAGGTGGCGAGTGAAACGCGCGAGGTTCTCCCGAACGATTCTGGCCGAGGTGATGTACACGCGATCGCTTGCGTCATTCTTGGAGGCGAACAGGTGCTCCAGAACGGACAGAATGACCGGCTCGCCGGCGCCGTCGTAGTACGCATCCATCGCGAACTCGGCCCCCTCCACGCACTGTTCTAGGA
>CAJXRJ010000820.1 GCA_913058555.1 uncultured bacterium | reverse complement strand
AGCGTGCACGACCAAGGGCTCCGCCTGGCCGAAGCGGCGAAGGCTGGCCTCGATCTCCGCCATGTTCTCTTCACCGTGCCTCCGCGCGTTCGCAGGATCCGGGTTGAGCTCGTCGAGCTGCAGTCGCTGAATGCGGAGGGGTGTTCATGCACCAACGCCGTCACATGCAACTTGCGCCTCCGGCAAGATCAGATCGTCAGGGGCGCCAGATCACGCGGACACCATTCGAGAGGTTCGCCCCTTGCCCGCAAGGCCCGACGGAATCGCGATACCAGACCTGAAAGAAGCTCTCCTGAATGTTGGCCATATTGAAGCTACCCAGCAGGCCGGGCTCCCAGAAGAGAGCACCCTGGGACCCAATGCTCCGCACTGCGCCGCGCTGGATCGCCCCGCCGATGCAAAGGACTCCATCGCCGAGGGGCATGGCCGCCGGAGAGTCGCCCATCACGATCATGGCGAAGCTGTTCGCGGGGCCGTTCAGGAGGGTAAAGGGAAGCGCGTCGTCTGTAATGCTCGTACTCCCCGTCGCGACCAACACAGCCCCTCGGCCCGTTCCATTCAGGCAACCACCATCCGGAGAGGTGTTCCCGCACGGACAAACCGCTGCCGAACCGGCTCCGTAGCAGAATCCTGTCGGACCCGAGACCCCGCCCAGGTCTCCCGACATGTACGTCACGGATCCCGCGCGGAGGCCGCCTTCATTGTCGCGGAGAGCCCCGATCATCAGATCCGGAGTACCATCGAAGTTCACGTCACCCAGACTTTCGATGCGCGCGCCGAAGAGGCTGTCGGCTGTTGCTCCGTGCCATAGGCGCAAGAGTCGCCCGTCAGCACCCGAGTGGACCCGCACGTAACCCGACTGATCGTGACGAATCGAGCTCTCGCGTGCCCCGAGCGCCACATCATCATGACCGTCGCCATCGAGATCACCGACACCACGAACTTCACCGCCGAACGAGAGATCGTTCGCGTACGACTCGAACGTATGGAGCACGCTCGAGTCCAATCCAGAATAGACAACCGCGTCGCTGGTTGAACTGCCGCTATTGAACCGGCCAGCAACAATGTCGCCGAAGCCATCATTGTTGACGTCACCGGCGCCGCTGACCCCGACAAAGCCCTCTATCCCGGTGACATTCGGAATGTGGATCTCATAGAGAACGGATCCATCAACGCCAGAGAGAACACGAATGAACGTATCGATCGAGCCACCCATGAGCTGTCCCATGCGCATGACGACGTCCGCTCGACCGTCCCCATTGACGTCGCCTGCGTCCTTGAAGGTGTTCACAATCCCCTCGTTGACCATCGAACCGTACCTGCGCCAGAGCTCCGCCCCCGTGGCGCCAGAATAGGCAAACCACGCTCCAGCGTTCTGGGCGAAGATCCCCAGAGAATGCGAGCTGACTCCGAAGTCTCGGACACCGTCCCCGTCCAGATCCCCCAGGCGTTCTAGACCGAGACCGAAGTAGCCGTCGAGATGAGGGCCATCGATGGTGAGTAGGATTGATCCGTCTAGTCCCGAGTACACCCAGACTCGCCCCGTGTTCCGCCCTGCATGATCCGCAGCAAACGCGCCGACCGCCACGTCGTCGAACCCGTCGTGATTCAGGTCGCCGATCCCCATCGCAGAGATCGCGTACCCGTCAGAGTCCGGTTCCCCGAACTCCCATAGGACGGATCCAGTTGCGCCGGAGTGGACCCTTGCGATCCCGTCAAACGGGCCCGGAACAGGTGAAAAAGAAAGCACAAAGTCCTGAACTCCATCTCCATCCACATCCCCTGCCAAAGTGCACTTACCTCCGATCTCCTCATTCGGGCTGCCAAGTACCTTGAGCAACTCTTGAGCGAATGAAGAGGTGGTGGAAAGCCATGGAGTGCACAGCACGAGAATTGTGAACTTCATACCTTCAGGCTAGGGGATCGACTGGCGCCTGGATACCCGCCCAAACATCTTGGTGACATCTCAGTGAGTAGCCTCCATCTGGGCCGTTACGCCAACCGAAAATGCCCCGTACCAGTCGAAGAACTTCTCCCCGAGCTCTGGGGCGGGTGCTTCCTTCATCCGTTGTTCCTACGCGGCGCATCTGAACCCCTCGGTCCATCCGTGATACGTCACCGCAAACGCTCTGACAACGGCAAACCGGGCCGCGGCGTCGCGCGCCGTGAAAATGTCCCTGAAGCTGAGGCTCTTCTTCGCAAGCCCAGCCTGCATCGCCGGCGTCCGCGTCACCTTGCCGAACCTCAGCGCGCCGTGCGGCCGCATGAAGTTGTAGAAGCAACGGAACAGCTCCAGGTGGTCAGTGAGAATCCGCTTCTTCCGCGCGTGAGTCGGCGAGCGGCGTCGCAGGTAGGCGCAGCCCTGACGGATCGTTAGGTTCAACCGCTCGATGAACGAGGTGTTGACCTTGGCCGAGTCCTCGGAACTCCTCGAGCGCATTCGCAAGCCGCGTCTCCGACCCCAGGATCAGCTTCGTTCCCACCCGCACGACACGGTTGCGCCTGATCTTCTTGATCACCTGCGCGAGCATGCACCCGAAGCCGAACACGTGGCGGATGTTGGGAGCGTAGAACTTGAACCCGTCCGTCGTGATCAGTGGGCATCCCCCGCCTCGGCCCGTGTCGGCGACGCTTCGGGCAAACCGCCTGGTGTTGCGATACGTGCGCGACGCAACGAGCGTTGCAGGCCAGAGGCGCGACCAGACGTCGATGCTGGCAAAGACCCAGGTCTGTCGCTTGCGGCTCTGAAGGAACGTGTTCATCTCGTCGAGCTGCAGTTCAACGAGTTCGTGGCCCCGAAGGTGCTTGGCGTTGCATCGGCGCGTGAAAGCCGCAGCCTGTTCCAACCAGCGAGCGACCGTGTTCCAAGAGAGGCCCTCGAGTCGTGCGATGGCCGACTTGATGACGCCCTCGACGCTGAGGGCAGCGACGCGGTCGAACCGCCGAATGGAATGTTGGAGCCGCTTGTAGGGCGTGCCCGTCGTCGCACCGAAGGTCTTCCCGCATGCCGTGCAGCGGTATCGACGGCGCCTTCCGCCCTTCACCTTGGAGAAGCCGTGCAGGACGACGTTGCCCGCATCGTGCTTCCCGCGCCGGCCGCACTTGTCGTTCGGGCAGGCCGTGCGAGCTCGCGTCGCTTTCCTCATATCACC
>CAJXRJ010000819.1 GCA_913058555.1 uncultured bacterium | reverse complement strand
AGATCATGCCTAGTCTCGTGGGCTCGGAGATGTGTATAAGAGACAGGCCCCTGCCCCCTGTGGTTGAACGCGATGACCCGGGCTCCCGCGTGGCGCAACACAGACCCAGTGGCCCGCATGTAGTTGGACTCGGAGGATCCGGTGAGGCCGTGGAAGAGATGAACCACGACGCCCTCGAGGGGCCACTGGTCGGAGGCCGTCGGCGCCAGCGGATCCGCATCGAACGTGATGATCCGGTCCCCGTCGTCGAACGGGAGCTCCCGCCGAACGACGCCCGAAAGGTCCTCCGCGAGAACGTCCCCCGGTGAAGGCAGCAGGAACCCGAGCAGGGTCTGGGCCTGACCGCCGCGGGCCCATAACGGCGGCTTGCAAGGGATCGCGTAGGGCTTGACCATCGAACGCGAATTAGAGGCTCTTTCGCCCCCGCCCGAAAGCGTGCAGCCCGAAGTCCGGTCGGGCGGTGGCTCCTAGCAGGCCGTTGAACAATTCAACTATCCAGAAAACCGCCCCTCGAACGCCTCGCGGCGTTGCCCAGACCCTCCAAATAGCTAGCTACCGGCGGAGCGGCGCTGCGGAGCTTTGAACCCGCGACCACCCAAGGTCGTCAGGGGCGGTGGGCGCGCTGAGCGTGCGGATGACCGAGTACGTCTCGAGGTCCACCTCGTGGATACGGTCATCGCGGCGGGTCGCGATCCAGGCGAGCGTCCCTTCGGGATTCAACAGGATCCGGGTGGGCAGCGGGCTGCGCCCAAAGTGCCCAGGCATCTTGACGGGACGAAGCTTGGCTTGCATCGGGGTCACCCGCTCCAGCTTGATCACGATGTGAACGCGCAGGGTTTCCGTCTCGATCACCGAGACATCGCCCTCCTGCGTGTTGACTACGTACGCAAGCGCTCCGTCAGCGCTGAAACAGATATCCACGGGCATGGCGCCGCACGCGAATTCCATGCTCTCCTTTTGCGTCTTCAGATCGATCACGCTGATCGAGTTCGTCGCCGCGTTGGTCACCCAGATCTCGTCCTTCTTTGGATGCACGGCGATCCCGCGCGGTCCGCCCCCCGCTTGGATCGAGCCCACGAGGCGCATGCGATCCAACTGAACTACGGAGACAGTGCCCGACCCCTTGTTAGCGACGTAGGCGAACTGGCCGGAATGGTCCACAGCCACGTCGTGTGAATCGGCGGCCTCCAGTTCGCAGTGCCCGATGACGCGGGCCTCCGCAAGATCGACGAGGAGAAGCGCTCCCTCGATCGCGCAAGACACGAGCACCCGCGAGTCCGCTCCTGACGAATGTCCGGACGGGCTGTTCACGAACGTCACGCCGGACGGTCGGTGGTAGAAACGCGTCGTGACCGACCGATCGGGGTTCTTGGTTTGGACTTCCAGCGGGATCGTTCGCACGAGGTTCGTCGCGTACAGGTCGACGACACAAATCGTCGTTCCCGAAATCCGCTCGCCGCGGTTCGTCACGACGGCGGTGCGGCCGTCCTTGGAGACCGCCACCGCGTTGGGACTGGTCCCCACGCGGAAGAAGGCGGTGCGCTCCCCGGACACGGGGTCCTTGAGGACGAGGGCGTTCTCCTTGGCGCTGACCACCAAGATGGAATCCGAGGGGGCCGCGGTGGCGCCTTCGGCTCGCTCTGGCTGTACCTCGGTAGTCGCCCCAGGGGCACCGCGCGCGGCGCCCTTGGCGGGATTCTCTGGCCCTGTGCCGCCCAGGACGGCCGTTCCGCCGCCGCCCGCGACACGAACCGACGCTTCGACTGGGCCGTCAGCTGAGCCAGCGACGGACAGAATCGTTGTCCCAACCAGAGCGAAAGTCGCCAAGGTCAAACAGTGGAGCTTGGGAAGAGGGGCCATCCAAGGGGCAGGTCGACCCGATCGGAGCTCATTCCTGAGTAGAAGGGTCCCTTGGCGATGTCCCGCGCGGAATTGTCCCAGCGGGAGACAACTCGCCTTGGGCAAGGAGAGCATCCAGGCCCTCTCCGAGCCCGGTCCTCGCCTCCCGCGAGAATTCGGCCCAGGACCCTGGGCTCCAGAGCCTGATTTCCTGGAAGCCCCCCACAAGGATGACCTCGCGGGTGTCTGCCTTGCCCCGATCGATCCCAGCGAGGTTCAGGAGTGCATCAGGAACGCGGATCCGCCCCTGCTTGTCGCATTTCACGGGCGCACTGAAGGCGGCCACCGTCAGGAGCGTCGTCCGATCCCTTTGGTCGAGGGCCGGGCGCGACTGCAGAAGGGCTGCCCAGGCCGCAAAGGCGTTCTGGCTGCGCAGGCACAGGCTCCCATCGGCCTCCAGGGTGGCCATGAAGCGGAACTCGGGCTGGCGCACATTGACCTCGTCCCGCAGGAGGGCGGGGAGCTGAATGCGGCCCTCCGCGTCGATCGTGGCGCTATGGACGCCGAGGAACTGGGGCAGGGTCATCGCGTTGAATCCGGAGGGAGATCCCAACACAGGCCCAGAAATTACGCAAGGGATGTGGATAAGCCCAAGCTCACCCCAATCTGCCGCCGATTCGAGCGAAGTTATCCACACTCAGGAGCTTTTTGCCACAAATCTGCCCCACTCCCCACCTCCCCTGCGGATGCCCCATCGCGGACGGGAAGATGCCCCTCCGTTACCCCCTATTCTCGAGGTCGCGCCTTTTCCCCTTCGGCCACTCATCCACCTTCCTTCCCCAGGAAGGCGAGTTTTCGTGGGGATCCTCACGGACGTGGAATACCTGGGGAGGAACCTGCTCAAGAAGCCGGGGACGGCGCTCCGATCTGTGCCCTATGCCCCCTTCCGACCCCACGCGAGACAACCTGGTCGTCGCCCCACGCGGGAGCACCGCGGGCTCGGAGTGCGAAGTCCTCGACTTGACCGGCCGCGAGGTCACGATCAGCTTGGAGGCTGGGGCCACCAAGGGCTGGAAGGCAGGTGCGACCCTCGATCTCACCGCCCGGAGCCTGGAGCCCCTGGCGGCGACGATTCGGTCCATTCACCCGAACGGCGAGGTCGCTGCTGTGGCCCTGACCACCCAGGACGCCACCCCCCTGAGGCCCTGGGCCCCTAGCCCGATGCCCTCCAGTTCGAACAAGCGCTCCGCCTTTCGGACCCGGGTGGGGCCCGGCGCTGCCGTTCAGGTCAAGGTCCACCCCGAACCCCCGCAGTC
>CAJXRJ010000818.1 GCA_913058555.1 uncultured bacterium | reverse complement strand
TGGCAGGCGAAGAGAACGAAGGCGCCGCCATCATTGCCGGCCGCATGCTGGCTGACCGCCTTGGGGAGGTGGAAGGACTCGCGCTCCAGCTTCTGGACCGGCTCAAGTTCTTCGTCGTCCTGGCCATGGGCTGGTACGGAACGGGACTCATTGCGGAGGACAAGAAGCTCCGCGCCAACCTCTTGTACTTCGCGCGGCCTATCACCCGCTGGACCTACATCCGCGGCAAGCTTGGCACCGTTTGCTTCTGGGGCGCATGCACCGTGGTCGCACCGATGACCATCCTCTGTAGCGTCGCGGCATTCGCGTCCCCTGATTGGGCGTTCGTCAGGGAGAGCTGGCCGGTGATCCTGAAGCTCGAAGCGTTCGCGGTCCTCTGGGTGCTCGTGCATGGACTCCTCGTCCTGGCCCTGTCGTCGGTCTGCGAGAAGCGCAACCACGCCCTCGCAGGCCTCTTCGGCATCTACTTTCTCTCGAACTTCGGTAGCGAAGCCATGACCCGCCTCTTCGACGGGCAAGGTTGGCGGCTTGCGTCCATCACGCGCAACTTCGAACGGGTCTCTGAGTCCATGTTCGGGATCACGAGCGGTAACGTGAACTGGTCCCTGGAGGCATCGATTTGGATTCTTGGGGGCGTGTCGCTGCTCAGCTTCTCCGTCATCTCCTGGCAGGCGCGCAAGATGGAGCTCGGCCGATGAACTACGTCGTAGAAGCAAACGAAGTGGGTCGCTGGTACGGCGAAGTCGTTGGGCTCGGGGACCTCACCGTCAACATCGAACCCGGCATCACCGGACTGGTGGGCCCGAACGGCGCGGGCAAGTCGACCTTCATGAAGGTGATGGTCGGCGAGCTCCGTCCCCACCGGGGCACGGTGCGCGTCCTGGGCCAGGTGCCCTTTGGGTCCCGCGCCCTCTACCGCCGCCTTGGGTTCTGCCCCCAACAGGACGCGCTGTACGAGCATCAGACGGGCCTCGAATTCGTGCGCGATCTGCTGCGCCTGAGTGGCATGAACAAGACAGACGCCACCCGGGGAGCCGGCGCAGCGATGGAACGGGTCGGACTCTCCGATGCCATGGACCGACAGGTGTCGGACTACTCCAAGGGCATGCGCCAACGCACGCGCCTCGCCCAGTCCATCGCCCACCACCCGGACTTGATCATTGCGGACGAGCCCCTGACTGGGCTCGACCCCATTGCCCGGCGCCAGATCATCGAGCTCTTTCGGGGTCTCGCCGACGAAGGCAAGTCGATCATCATCTCCAGCCACGTGCTGCACGAGGTGGAGCACCTGACGGAGAACATCGTGCTCGTTCACCGGGGCCGGCTCCTTGCCCAGGGATCCGTGCGTGAGGTCCGCCAATTGATCTCCCAGCACCCGAGCCGTGTGCATATCGTGGCCCGGGATCCACGCCGCCTTGCGTCAATGCTCCTCGACGAGCCCCACGTGCGCGCCGTCTCCCTGTCTCCGGACGAGCGGGGCCTCCAAGTCGAAACCAGCGACGTGGCCGCCTTCCATTCCTGCTTCCCCCGGGTAGCGGGCGAAGCCGAGGCCGGTGTGCAAAGTCTCGTGAGCGACGACGCAAGCCTCGAATCCGTCTTCGACTACTTGGTGGGCTGATTCATGGACTATCCGTTCGTACTCGCGCGGGCCACGTGGCTCTTGTTCCGCATGCACCTCGGGACCATCTTTGGGTCCAGGAGGACCCTGGCCGGCATTGCCCTGGCCGCGATCCCACCGCTGCTGGCGTTCTTGGCGGCGCGGCTGACGCCAGATCAAGTCACCGGCCGGAGCATCCTGCTGGAACTCGGCTTGATGCTGATGCTCGGGTTCATTGTGCCCATGCTAGCCGTGTCCCTGGGCGTAGGCGTCGTCGCCGACGAAGCCGAATCCCGCACGATCACCTACCCCTTCACACGACCCATTCCACGGGCCGCCCTGTTCTTGGGCAGGTGGCTGGCGTCGCTCGTTTGCATGCTGGTGCTCATCGCCATCAGCGCGACGGCCATGGCGTACTTCGCGTCGACCCGGGACGGGGCTCCCACTGAGGAGTCCGCAAATCAGCTCATCGTCGCCGCCCTCGTCGGGACGACGATCTACTCCCTCGGGGCGGCGGTCATCGGCGTGATCTCCAAGCGTGGACTTGTGATCGCCCTCGGCTACGCCTTCGCGATCGAGATCCTCTTGGCCAACCTGCCCGGCTCCTCGCAGCGCATGACCGTGCAGTACTACCTGCGCTCCGTCTTCCTGGAGGGAGAACAAGGAACCTTCGGCCCGGCCGACGTCATTCGCCCAGAGGACCTGACCGATAGCGCGAGCGCACTGATCCGCATGGGGGTCATTGGGGTGATCCTCCTGCTCCTGGGGATGCGCCTGGTGACCCGGCGGCAGTTCGTGCTCTCTTCCTGACCTCGTAAAAGGGACGACTGACCCAAATCGGCCTCTCCCGGGGACACTCACCCGATTCTGGAGGGGACAAGGAGACACCCGGCGGCCTTGGCCGGGACCAGGGCACGCCCTGACTCAGCAGACGCCCGAATTCCAAAACGCCCCTCACGGCACCGTGAGGGGCGTTTTTGTCGTTTCTGGAGACCCCGTGGCACGGGTTGGCACGGCCCATGCTCTATGGCTTTCGTCGCCACGATGGGCGGCATACCTGCACCGCGCTGAGCTCCATCCACAAACCCGAGCAACGCGCACCTCTCCCAAGAATCCAAGGAGCACCGCCATGCAACTTTCTCTTCAACGACTCTCCCGACCCCTTCGCCGACTCGCCCTCGCTGGGCTCGCCGCCGGCGCCTTCGCCCTCGGCACGGCGGACAACGCGAGCGCACAGCGCGCACCCGTCGGGAAAGCCTGGAGCACTGGATTCTCTAGCCCCCAGCAAAGCTGCCCCCCGACCGGACGCCGCATCGATACCAGGAGCCCCCGCGGCTTCCGCGGCGGCCACTACGAGACCCGCTACGAGCGCGTCTGGGTCCCCGGCACGACTCGCCAAGAGTGGCACGCCGCCGAGTACGGTTTTCGCTACGACCCCTGCGGACGCCGCGTTCGCTTCCTCGTGAGGGCTGGTCACTACGACACCGTCCGGATCCCCGGCCGCTACGAGCAGCGAGCGGTTCAGGTCTGGGTCCCCGCCCGACGCACTCGGGCTGTCTCT
>CAJXRJ010000817.1 GCA_913058555.1 uncultured bacterium | reverse complement strand
CCCCCACCACAGCAGACCCTCCACTTCGCCTGAGCGAAGGGTCCTAACCTCCGCCCCTGCAAGCTCAAGCCGGCACCCCACAAGGGGTGTCGGCTGCTCCTCGTTCCCTGAGCCTCCACCCCTTGACAGATTCGCCCCTCTGACCGAACGTCGAACTCACCCTCGAACCAAAATCGACGACCTGCCCACCTCGACTGCCCCCCACTCACCTCACCAGCCCCGCCGCCTACCCGCACCACTGCCAAAACTGCCACTTTGGATCTCTTATCCTCCTGTCCCATCGTCAAGCCTAAGCCCTTTGGTGCCTCAGGAGGCCCCCTAGACGTTCATGGCCGGTGACTAGGCGGAGCGATGTTGAGCGTGGTTCGGCCGAGGGCTCGACCACCTGATTCGCGGTTCTCCTCCAGCAGGTAATCGATCGTGCGCTGCTGCCCGCGGCTGACCCAGCCAACAACCGTCAAGAGCAGGGCGCGAAGCGGGAGGCAGTCGTTAAGCATCACCGCGGGATATCCGCCTTCACGGTATCGTCAGTGCGTCAGCTGACCGGTGAAACAGTACAGGCTCATGAGGATACTCCTCCCCCAAGGACTGCCGGCCTCACCTGGCCCAGGTATGCTCCTACTCAGTTATCAAACCTGAGGCCAATTCTCTCATGACAACCCCCAACGACGAGGAGAGTGCGAACGCCGCGGAACCGTGGATGGTCGCAGTTGGCACCGGATTCGTGTTCCTCCGGGCGGCCGAACACGTGATCGGAGGCCGGCCCACCGCACTCAATGCCCCTACTTCTCAGACCCCCGTCTACGACTACATAGTTGGGATCGTGAACCTCACGTTCGCAGCGGAGCTGCTCCTCAAAGCCTGCCTCGGATGTCACCTTGAGAGCATGCGAAGTCAGGCACCGAAGCACCACGACCTCCATAAACTCTGGACGGCCCTCCCGGTGGCCGTGCGATCGACAATCGGCGAGCGCGGCATCATCATCAATGAGGCGGAGATGGACACGGCGTTCAATGAGTTCAGGGGCGCATTCAGTGAGTGGCGGTACATCCACGAAGACTACCAGCGGAAGCAACCGAACGCGGAGAACCTGCTGCGCGCCTGCTATGCGCTGATTGACCACCTCGACCCTGGCGGCCTTTCGATGGACGGCCACCTCGCGAAAGTGGGCTCCAACCTCGCGAGGGAGAGCGCGAAGCGCGCAGTTCGCCGACTCAACGACAGCGTCGAAAAGCGCGAGGGGTGAAGAAGAGCATGTTCCAGCTCGGCCTCAGCTTTGCTGGCAAGGACGGACAGCCGTTCACTGCTGGAACCCGGCGGGCCGTACTGTCCCATCGCTAAGCCGAAGCCCTGTAGGGCCTCTGAAGGCCGCCTTGGCGCTCATGCCCGGTAACCAACCGAAGCAAACTTGACCGTGGTTCGGCCGGGCGATCAACCACGCGGTTCCCGACACCCTGGTGAGGGCGCTCCCGGTTGTAGTGCTCGGCGTATTCGCGAAGGGCTCGCGGGAGAGACGCCTCGCCGAAGAAGAGCACCCGGCAACAGCACCCGGCAGGCCGTCGGTCAGCATGCCAACAAGATACCGGCCTTGACGGTATCGTCAGGGCCTTGGCGCACCGATGGGACAGTACGCCCTATGCCACATTCCCTAGGTCACTCGAATCCGCCCAATGAATACCGAGACTCCTACAAATCGGACACTTGTCTGGATCGGCATTGCCGTAGTGACAGCATGTGGCACCATCTGGGGACTAAAGGGGGCGATCATCTCGTTCTTGATCGTCACATTCCTGATTGGATCAGCTCATGGTGATTAGCGACAGAGTAGGAGCCCTGCCCGTACTGTCCCGTCGATGCGCCGACGCCCCGCAGAGCCTCAGGAGGTCGCCAAGTCCCTCGGCGGGGGGAGGTGTGGCGGACTTCTTCCTGCACCGCCCACACTGCGCTAGACAAGCAGTGGCGCAGCCCCCGCCCCGACATCACCACCTCCCCCATCAGCACCTGCTCCTGCAGCCTCGGAGCCAGACCGAGCAGCGCGGTGACCTGGCTCACGCGCGCCCGCGTCACCCCGAGGCATTCGGCGATCTCGGCCGCGGAAGCGAAGCTGCCGGCTTCCAGCGCGTCCTCGATGTAGTGGGCGAGGGCGACAGCCCGGGCGCCCGCCGTCACCATGGGAATCGTCTTCTCGGCAGGCGCCGTGCACGAACCCCGCCCTCGACTCGGGACCTTCGCGTTCAAATGAAGGATAGTCATCGCGCCCTCCCGGCCGTTTCGCCCTCGTTGACTCGCAGCTCGATGTCGATCGACCCAGTGCGACCGTCGTAGACCACGCCCCGTAGGAGTAGATCGGCGGCCCGCGCCCGCTCGGCCAGGCTCAGGGCCTCCCAGACGCCGTCGAACTGAGCGAGGGCCTCGCGGACCTTCTCCGAATCGACATGGGCCGTGTCGATGTCAGCCAGCTCGGCGTTCGCGCCCCGGACTCGGTCGTCCATCGCGGCGATCTCTGCGTCCAGCTCCCGCGCGCGCTCGGCGAGTCCACATCCCCCATCGCCGCCTTCGATGGCCTCGATGAGATGCCCGCGGCGTTTCGTTAGCGCGCCCCGGGCCCGCTGCAGGTCACCGATGCGCTTGGTCAGCTCCCGGCGCTCTTCTTCGTGGCCCTCGGTGGCGGCTGTGACCGTGGCTGCCAGAAGATCCGGGTTCCGGGCGGCATCGCGGACGGACTCGATGACGGCGCCTTCCAGTACCTCTCCGGACACGCGCGACCCAGGGCAGGCCGAGGCGCCCTCCTTTTGGGCACGGACGCAGGCGTAGTACAGGTAGACCCGTCCGCCTTTTCGCGCCCGCGTGGGCGTCAAGGCAGCCCCGCAATGGCAACGGGCGATGCCCGCGAGGAGCGCGTCGTTCGTCGCTCGACGCCGGCGCCCGCCTCCCGTGGTCCCAGCGTCGAGCCGAGCTTGGGCGGCGTCCCAGAGTTCCCTGGGGACGATGGCTTCGTGCTCACCGGGGCAGTGGCCGTCAGGCCCACGCACCTCGCCGACGTAGAGCGGATTCCGCAGGAGCGCGTTGATGGTCCCTTTGCCGAACGCCCGCCCGCCGGATGGGTTGCCGTTCGCCGTCGTCCATGCCTTGTTGCGGATGCCCAGCGCCCCCAGCTC
>CAJXRJ010000816.1 GCA_913058555.1 uncultured bacterium | reverse complement strand
GTATAAGAGACAGGTTCCGGGGGCCTCAATCGGGAGGGGCTCACTGGTGGCAGGCATTGGATTTGCCGCGCCATGTCGTGACCCACAGAAGGCTTATCCCAGCGGGCCCAGGGTCGACCGAATCTCGCCCCAACGACGAGCCCCCCGGCGATCTCCAGGGAGTTCGCCGGGGGGCTCGTCATTCGATTCGTGATCGACGGGGCTGGCGCCCCGCTGCGATCAGGGGCAGAAGGTGACCGAAATGGCCTCCGTCAGGTTGAAGCCCGACGGGGTCGTGTCGCGGAACCAGAACTGCCAGTTGACCGTCTGGTTGGCGACGATCGAGCTGCCGGCGGCGAGGTTGTTGAAGTCCACCGCGATGTTCGTTGTGCCGAACTGGCCTGCTTGGGCGAGGGTCAAGCGGTAGAGCGTCGGGGTGCCCGCCACGCAGAGGATGCCATCGCCCAGGGGCGAGAAGCCCTGTCCGCCGCCATAGACGAGGAGGCCGAACTGCTGGGGCGGAAGGCCCGCTGAGAACAGGCTGAAGTTGTTCGCCGCGATGCTCGTGCTGCCAAGGGCCGACAGGGACGCGCCGGCCGACGACGAGGTCGGGCTGCCAACGCAGATCGTCGTGATGCCGCCACAGCTCATGTCAGTGACGGAGAAGTCGTCGATGTACCAGGTCTCGCTGGCAGAGTCGACTTCGGCCATGACACGGAGCTGGGCTCCGTCGTAGTAGGCGCTGGACGGAAGGTCGGCAACGATTGTCGTGAAGGTGTTCTCGGTCATGCCGTTGGACACGATGCGCACGACCTGCTCCCAGTCACCTGAGGAGTTGTACACGTCCACGCGCAAGGCGTTGCCGCTCTGGACTCCGCGGGCCTGGACTTCAAACTGGACGTCCACGTTGTTGAGGCCCCCGAGGAGCATCTTGTTCGTGATGAGCGTGTCGTCGCTGATGGGGCCAGAGTTCGGCGTGTTGAACTGGAGCGAGCGCGTTCCGGAGGGCTCGCCCACGGCGGCCGTGCTGGTCACGACGCCCTGGTTGCTGATCCAGATGTCGGTGTCGACGGCGACGGACGGGACATCGTCGGTGAACGGGATCGTCAGGGGGTCGGCCAGGTTGAGCAGGCAGGGGCGGCCGATTGCGTAGTTGCGGATGACCGTGGCTCTTGACGCTCCGAACCGGGTCACGTCGTTGCTGCAGCCACCCAGGCCCGAGCACATGATGCGGCAGTCGCCGTTTCCATCGCAGTGGCTTGAGCTGAAGTTGTGGCCGATCTCATGGGCGGTGAGGCCCGTGCGGTTGGAGAGGTTGTTCGTGAATCGGGACTCCGAAAGGCCGTAGCCGTTCGAGCCGCTGCAGACCACGCCAACCCATGCGATCCCGATGGTTCCGCCGTTGACGTTACGTCCGGTGAAGAGGTGCGCAATGTCGCGGCGGACCGCCTGGAAGTTGCTGCTCCACTCGCTGTTGAACTGGTTGAGCAACGCGCTCGCGTCAGCCGTTGTGTACGGGTCGTTCACAGCGGAGCGCACGACGACGCCGGTGATCTGGAACGTCACGTCACAGTCGCGGACGTAGATGTCGTCCACGCGGTTCATGATCCGCTCCATGTCGTTGATGGTGGCGCTGACGCTGTTGCCGTTGCGCTGGAAGAACTCGTAGTCCGCGTCCAGGGCGATTTCGCAGAGCTGGAGGCCCGTGCCGAGGCCACTCATGGCCGGCGATGCGTCCTGGTCAGCGGGGACCATGCTGTCCGGGACCCCGCATGTGCCGTGGGGGTCCTGGAGCTCCGACTTCTTCGCGATCGAGTAGGTGCCCACGGGGTAGCCAGCTGCGGGCTGGATCTGCCACTCCACGTCCATGATCTCGTCCACGACGATGGCGGAGAGGCCCTCATCGGTGATGGAGGCGATGACGCGGGCGTCCGCGCGACCGGTGACGGTACCGCGCCAGGTCTTCGGGGCCGGGGCGGGCACTTCGATGAGCGAACCATCGGGGCGCGACACAAGGACCTTGAAGTCGGCGGCACGCACGGAGTGCTTGTGCATGACAAGCTCGGACGGGACTCCGTCCAGCTCGACGTTCAGAACGACGATGCCGGTAGGGTCTGTCGGGACGGCAAGGCGCTGCAGGCTGCCTACAGGCGTGACTGCCTGGGGGGCCGCAACAAGGGCCAGGGTGGTGAGGATCGAAAGCATCTTGGTCTCTGGTGGGAGCCGTGGCCCCCGGTGGGGCGTTGGCTCGGTTGGAGCGCAGGTGGAGGAGCCCACGCGAAGCGGTGCGCGGGCGAGGAGTCCTTCCAGCTCACAGAAGCCTACGGCGCCAAGAGGCATGGCGCCCGGAAGGGACTCATCGTCGTCTCAAAGAGACGTTCCGCAGTGCGGGCAGGTTCCTCCACTCTGGGACTCCTGGTCCACGATCGGGACATTTGTGCCCTCATTCACCCCGGACCCGGTGTCATGGGCACCATGCGCCCCCGGTGCGGCCCTTTGGGCCTCAAGGGCGTCAGAAAAACCGCCGGCCAAAATGCCCGCCGGGAGGGCAAAAACGCCGACTCCGAGGAGTGCGACAACGGCTCCGAGGGCTTTTCCAGCGCTCGTGATGGGGTAAACGTCGCCGTAGCCCACCGTCGTGAGGGTCGCCACGCCCCACCACATCGTCTCAGGGATGGACTGGAAGCTGTCGTTCACCTTTCCCTCGACGTGATACATCGCCGTGGAGGCGGCGACGAGCAGCACCACCGCGATGAAGACGCCCATGAGGAGCTCGTCCCGCTTCGTGCGGATGACGTCCGCGAAGAGGCGGAGCCGGGGCGAGTAGCGGCCCAGTCGAAGGAGGCGGAGGATCCGCAGGGGCCGCAGGTCGAAGTAGACCGGCAGCACTAGGACGGCGAGATCCAGCAGCATCATGGGCTGGCACATGAATCCCAGGCGGCTCTCGACCGCCGGGTCCTCTCGGCACGACCAGACCCTCAGGGCGTATTCGAGGCCAAAGATCACGATCGACACGACCTCGAAGCTCTCGAAGAACCAAGGGGCGGCGGCGTAGATCGAGTCGACCGTCTGGATCACCGCGACCAGGACGTTGGCCACGATGAGCGCCACGAGCCCCTTGTCCACGAACCGGCTCGTGCGATCGCCAAACCGATCGACCCCGAGGATCAATCGCCGGGAAAGG
>CAJXRJ010000815.1 GCA_913058555.1 uncultured bacterium | reverse complement strand
ATGCCTAGTCTCGTGGGCTCGGAGATGTGTATAAGAGACAGGTATCGGTGGATGCGTTGTAGACGTCCACCACGTCGCTGGGAAGGACGACGGGGTAAGGCGTTGAAGGAGGATTGGCGTCGCCGCCGGCGAAGATCGCTAGGTCACCCACGGTGGTCGCGGACACGTAGCGGCGCGCCTGCGACAAGGTGGCGGTGGACCATGTGCCCGCAATGCTGTCATAGATATCCACGACGTCGCTCTCTTGGTCAGGGTCGCCGCCGCCGGCGAAGAACGCCCGGTGCCCGACCGTGGTCGCGCCGAGCAGAGCGCGGGGGACGGAAAGCCTCGTCACAGACCAGGCGTTGGAGTCGGACGGCGGGCCCACTGACGCATCGTAAATGTCGACGACGTCGCTACCGATGAGCGACCCGCCTGTCAGGGCGGCGAGCCCCCCTGCGAAGAGGGCCTTGGTTCCCACGGTCGTGGCAGCCAAGCAGCAGCGGGCCTCTGAGAGGGCCGCGGTCGTCCAAGTGTCGTTGAGGTTGTCATAGATATCGACGCGGTCCGTCATGGTGGTGGTGGACCCTCCCGCGAAGATCGCCAGGTCCCCAACGGTCGTCGCGGAGAGCCAACCACGGGCCATGGAAAGGGCCGAAGTGCTCCACGCGGCAGGGTCGGTGGGCGGACCGACCGTGGCGTCGTAGATGTCGACCACGTCCTGGGGCAAGTTGGGGAGATCGGGGGCCTGCCAGCCGCCGGCGAAGAGGGCCTTGTGTCCCACAGTGGTCGCGGCGAGGTAGAAGCGAGGCGTCTCAAGGGAGGTCGCGGACCAGTTGCCTGTCGAAGCCTCGTAGATGTCGACCGTGGAGGACGGGCAGCTCGAGAAGGGAGACCTGTAGCATGTGGTCCCGCCAGCCACGAGCGCGTACCCGTCAACGGCGGTCCCGGCACTGAACCACCGGCCCTCGGAGAGGCTCCCGGTGGACCATTGGGCATGGGCGGCCGGCGCGGAGGCCATGGCGAGGAGAGGGAGCAGGAGTCGAGCTTCGGATAGCATGGGGCTTCTCGGGGACAGTGGCAGCTTGCGCGCGCCCCCGGAACAGCTCCGGGATGCTTGGCACACCCCAACGCGGCGAGGCAGGTCGGACCCGGCCATGGAACCTGAGAAACTCTAGCGATATGGACGACCAAGCCCCCCAAGACCCGATTCCCAATGACACGGGTCCCAATGACACGGGTCCCAATGACACGGGTCCCAAGAAGGCGGCGCTGGAGTCCCCTGGCGAGCTTCAACCCTCAGAGCAGCTCCTGGAAACCGTCTACCACGAGCTGCGGCGACTTGCCCAAGCGCGTTTGGCCCGTGAAGGGCCGGCCGCCAGTTTGGTCCCTACCGAGCTCGTTCACGAAGCCTTCCTCCGGCTGGAGCATGAAGACGCCGCGTGGAATGGGCCACATCATTACTTCGCGGCCGCAGCCGAATCCATGCGGCGCATCCTCGTGGATCGGGCCCGCGCCCGGGGAGCACTGAAACGCGGTGGCCGCCGGCCCATGACCCTCATCGAAGAGCCGGCCGTCGAGGATGAGCCAGAGAGTCTCGTCGAGCTAGACGCCGCCCTCTCGGCCCTTGAAGAACGGGACGAACGCCTCGCCCTCTTGGTCAAACTGCGTTACTTCGCGGGCCTGACCGAGGACCAAGCAGCAGCGGCCATGGGCGTCTCCGCACGAACCGCCCGTCGCGATTGGGCCACCGCCCGCGCCTGGCTACGGATGAGAATCGAAGGCGACTCCGGCGAGTGACCCGCCGCTAGCCATCATCGCCCAAGGCAGCAGGGGTCCCGGGTGCTCCATTCCGGGGCGATTCGCGGGATGGCCAGCCGCCGCTACGATGGGGGCATGCTCGCCACCATTCGCAACGTCATGATCGCCGCGCTGACCGCCCTCACGGCGCCAGTGGTTCTCACCGCCAACGCCCAGGCCCAGTGGAGCACCGAGAGCGTCTTGATGGAGATGGCGCCACTCATCCAGCCTTGCGTTCAGCCGACCGGGGGGCCGCGCGTCTTTACCCGCTGCTTCGATACGCACTCTGCGGTGCACGCCCATTGGGCGGCCTACCGTATTGCGCGGTTCCTGCCCGCGTTCAACCAGCTTGCCCTCGATTCGGAGCTCGCCCTCCAAACAGACAAGATCCGGTTGGAGGTCGCCAACCACGTCGACTATCCGTACGCAGAAGCCTGGTTCCTGCTCCTCGCGATGGAGTACGAACGCTGGGCGACGGAGCAGTCCCGTCCGGAGCCGCTGCGGCTACGGGTCTTCGGTGACGCCATCGCCGCTCGGCTGCTCGATCAGTACGAGCAGACGGCTCCGAACCCACGGACGCCGGAGTACTCCAACGCGTCGTGGCATGTCCTCCAGCTGCATCGTTGGTACGAGGAAACCGGGGACACGGCCAGGCGCGCGCGGGTCGACACGCTCGTTCATCAGAACTTCCTCGGCCCGATTACAAGCCCCACTCTCCGGCACAACATCGTGCAGCCAAATCAGTTCTTCTCGATCCACGGGAACTGGGCGCACCTCGTCCTTGAGACCCAGGACGCGGCGATCGTGCGGCAGTTCGTGCAGGACCAAGGTAGCTATCCGATAGGGCACATCTTGCCCAACCCCATCACTGGCTTCGCCCACAGCTACGGGATGGGATGGTCGCGCGCGTGGGCGCTGCGCTCGATGGCGAGGAATGCCCTCAACCCCATCGACCGCTTCAACTACTGGCGCGCGGCGAACGCCCACATCCAAGTCGGCATGGAACGGCACATGATGCTCTCCGGCCAGTTCGCGGCCTACTCACACTGGGTCCCCCAGTTCGCCGTCTACGCCGTGACGGACGGTGCCTGAGGGCTTGGCCGGGCCCAAGGCGTGTCGCGGAAGGCTCCGACCCGCGTACTCCGGAGCCCCATGGTGGAGTACCGGGCTGCGGGGCATCTCACCTTGACAACTCCGTGACAGGTCGAACGTTCGATCGCGGGATTCAGCGGCCGCTCGCTGCGTGTGCCGCATAGTCTCCAGGGGTCCGCGCCACTCGTTTCGCCATACGCTCGCTCCCCCCCTTTCGCACGGCCTCGCATGCAATCCAATTCGCGCTTCACGTTCTCAAGGCTGTCTCTTATACACATCTCCGAGCCCACGAGACTAGGCATGATCTC
>CAJXRJ010000814.1 GCA_913058555.1 uncultured bacterium | reverse complement strand
ACGAGATCATGCCTAGTCTCGTGGGCTCGGAGATGTGTATAAGAGACAGGGCGCCTTCGGTGAACGTGCCGACGATCTCGGCGAAGACGGTGTCGGCGTCCGTGACGGGCATGGCCGCGTGGGAGGCGAGCATGAGCTGGTAGACCGTGCCGCCGAAGGACGAGCCGTTGGCCTGGACAGCGCCATAGCCGACCACGTCGATATCGCCCTGCGATTGCTCGATGATGCCCGCGAGGCGGAAGTCGGTGCCGCCGGAGATGAAGGTCGGAAGGCGCAGGTCGCGGCCGCCGGTGCCGCGGCCGTCGGGCTCGTCGCCCGTCGGGATCTTGCCCACGGCTTCGTAGGCGAACTTGGGCCCGCCGTCTTCACCATTGTCGAAGCGGTGGCGCAGGCCGAAGGCCAAGTCGCCGAAGCCGGACTCGTTGCCGCCGGGCAGGTCCACGACGCGGATCGGAGCCGTTTCGATGAAGTACTCGATACTGTCGGTCAGGCCGTACTTGAGGGTGACCGGGGAGTCGAGGAAGTCGTTCGGGTCCCAGTGCAGACCTGCCTCCAATTCGATGGAGTCCTCGGCTGTGGTCTTCGTGTTCTTCGAGATGCGGGGGCGCTGCGGCGTCGGCTCGATCTCGGCAGGCTCAAAGGTCGCCGTGCAGGAAGCCAAGAGGCTTGCGGCGAAAAGGCCGCTGGCTGTCAGGGGGAGATTCATGATGGAGGGAGAGTACAGGTCAGTGGCGGCTGGGGGGCCAGGCCAGTCTTGGGCGGCCCCCTGGCATCTCAAACTGATGCCAGGGGGCCCGCGCCGTCCGCCGGATCAGGCCGGCGCGACCGCTGTGGTCAGGTGATCGACGAGGTCCATCTTCGTGAGAATGCCCACGAGGGAGTCCGCGTCGTCGACCACCACGCCGATGTTGCCGTGTGCGAAGAGCTCAAGGAGAGCCTTGGCGTCGTCGTTCTTATGGACGGTCTTGACGTTGCGGAACATCACTTCCGCGATGCGCGAATCCAGGCTCGCGTGACCGTCGACCATGCGTCCAAGGAGGTCAGACTCCGTGACGATGCCCGCGATCTTCGAGTTGTCGACCACGGGGAGCTGGCTGATGCCGTTCTCCTTCATGCGGCGGACCGCGTCGCTGAGGGTGTCGTTCAAGGACGCGGTCACGAGCTTGCGGCCGGGCATCTTGCGCACGAGGTCTTCGCAGGTTTCGTGCTCCCAGGACTGCTCCGTGAATCCGTGTTGCTTCATCCAGCCGTCGTCCATGAACTTGGTCATGTAGTTGCGGACGCTGTCGGGCAGGATGACCACGAAGGTCTTGCCCGGGCCGACGCGCTTGGCCACTTCGACGGCCGCCCACATCGCCGTTCCGCACGAGCCGCCGCAAAGGAGGCCCTCGTGGCGGATGAGCTTGCGAGCCATCGTGAAGGAGCCGTGGTCCTCGCTCTTGACCCACTCGTCCACGAGGCTGCGGTCCAAGACATCAGGAATGAAGTCGTAGCCGATGCCTTCCACGTTGTAGGAGCCGATCGGGCCGTCGCCGGCGAGGATCGAGCCCACGGGGTCGACGCCGACGATCTTCACGTGCGGCGCGTCTTCTTTGAAGCGTCGCGCGCAGCCGCTGAGCGTGCCGCCCGTGCCGGCGCCCGAAACGAAGTAGTCGAACTTGCCTCCGTCAGTCTCCTCCATGATCTCAACCGCGGTGCCCTCGTAGTGGGCGAGGGGGTTGTCTGGGTTCGAGTACTGATCGAGGATGTGCGCGTTGGGGAGGATCTTTTGGAGTTGCTTCGCAACGCCAATGTGGCTCTCCGGCGCGTCCCACGCGGCCTCCGTCGGCGTACGGATGATCTCCGCGCCGAGGGCCTCGAGAACGACTTGCTTCTCGCGGCTCATCTTCTCCGGCATCGTGATGATCATCCGATAGCCGCGCACCGCGGCCGCCAGCGCCATGCCGATGCCGGTGTTGCCGGAGGTGGGTTCGATGAGGGTGTCGCCAGGCTTGATGCGGCCGGACTTTTCAGCCTCGAGCACCATGCGCCTACCGATGCGGTCCTTAACGGAACCACCCGCGTTCATGAACTCGCACTTCACCAGGAACCGGCATCCGGTTTCCTTGCCAACCTTTTTGAGTTCGACCAGCGGCGTGTCGCCGATGGCTTCGAGGATCGTGTCGAGGGGGCCCATTTGCTTCTAGCGGAGCTCGGCGCGGAGACGCCGAATCGGAGGAGGGGAGCCACTCCCTGGAGGGGGAGCAGGCTCGGAGAACAGGAAGGGGTCGCAGTTTAGCCGCCCGAAGGCGCAGCTTGAGCCGATTAGGCCGTGTTCCCCCGTTGGCGAACCCTCCCGCGTACTGGGCCGGACACCGCCCTGCTCAGCCATGCGGGCTGGGTGGAAGCTCTATTTCGCAGAGCCCGGAGGGGTCCTCCAGGACATTGAGTACGCGGATCTCGGTATCCGCCGCCTCCTCCATGTCGCCCTGCGGCGCCCAGGTGCATTGCCCTGTGCGCAGGGAATACCTCCACCGGTGCCACGGGCAGGCGATTTCCTCTTGGCTGGTGGTGCCCTCCCAGAGGGGACCATCCAGGTGGGGGCACCAGGCATCGATGGCGATGACCTCTTCCCCTCGTTTGACCAGAGCGAGCTTCCCTGCGGGGGTCTCGACCAGGGTCGGGCGTTCGGTCACTTCGGACCAAAGAACTTCGGTTCCAAAGACCGCGGCTTCCTGGGGGTCACTATCCATGGCTTACCATTCGTGGTTCGGAGCAGCGTGGCGAGCGCGGATCCGGGCTGTGCTGCCGGATTGCCGTTCAGTGGCGCGGGCTCCTAGCGCACACTATCAGCCAGCCATGGGACAAGAGACGTTTGTGACCAAGGTCCCCAAGGGATCTTTCAAGGAAGTCGAGTCGCGCATCGCGACCGGGCCCTTTGAATTTCGCCCTGTGCCCCACGCGGTGTTTAGCGCCAAGGGCGACGGGGTCGTGGCCACCCTCTATAGCTCGGGCAAGTTTGTGATCCAGGGGCCGGACCCCCAGGCGTTCCTCGCCAAGTGGACGGACTTTGCGGGGGCGCCCTCAGCGAAGAAGGCGTCGAAGAGTGGCTCTGGGTCGAATTCGGCCCAGGAGCCGATCGGCGAGGGCGATCCCCTGGACCTGTCTCTTATACACATCTGACGCTGCCGACGATATGCAGTGTGT
>CAJXRJ010000813.1 GCA_913058555.1 uncultured bacterium | reverse complement strand
TAAGAGACAGCTTTGCGTCCGGGCTCGCGCCGGTCAGCCGGGTGCACCTTGCCAGTGGGATCGCGGGGTACCTCTCGTCGCCGCTTTGGCTCGCGATGATGGTGTGTGGCTCGCTGCTTGGGCTGCGCGCGTCGGTGCTCGAGCATCGCTTCTTTGATGAGCCCTACCAGCTCCAGCCCCATTGGCCCGTCTTCGATTCCACCACCTTGCTTGGGCTCTTCGGCCTGTCGATGGCGCTCCTGATGCTGCCAAAGTTCGTGGGACTTGCCGCGGAGCTCGCGGCCCGACAAAAGGCGGGCTCCGGTGCCCCCGTTCAGCTACTGGCAGCGGCCGCCCTCGAGGGAGCCGTCTCGTGCCTCGCTGCGCCGATTGTCATGTGCATGCATTCGCGCATGGTCGCCGAGATCGTTGTCGGGAAGGACTCCGGATGGAGCGTGCAGAACCGCGAGGGGGAAGCCAACCGCTGGCAGGACGTGGTGGCGGCGCACTGGTTGCACACGGCGTTGGGCGCTGCCTTGGCCGTTGCTGGTTTCACCTACGCGCCCGCCATGACGCTATGGCTAGCGCCCGTGCTCCTCGGGTTGCTCCTGAGCAGCCCACTGTCTCGACTCAGCGGAGACCCGAGGGTGGGGGCCTGGTTGGGCAAGCGTTGGCTGTTCTCCGCGCTGACCCGCGGCGGCGACCCCGGGATCGTGCGGGAGCGGGACCGCCTCGCGGTGGAGATGGGCCGGGCGATCCCCGGTTCGTCCACCCGCGGCGTGGGGGGGCTCCTCCTGGATCGGCGGGCCGCGGCCGCGCACTTCGGCGGGGTCGTGCCTGTGGGTCCCTCACGGCGCGGCTCCCCCGACATGGAGGCCCTCGGCGCAGCGGCCAAGGTCCGGGACGCCCGCACCCAGGACGAGCTCCTCGGGTGGCTCAATCCCCGGGAGGAGTTGGCCCTGCTCTCGGACCCGTCTCTTTTCCAGCGCGCCGCGTCGCTCGCCAAGGGCGGGGCGTGTGCGGCCGCGCCAACTTCTAGGCCGCCCGTGGTCCCGCCCCGGATAGCATCGCGTTGGTCATGGTTGAAGCAGCACACCAAGAGGCCCTCGCGTTCCGCCTGATCAAGACCCCGGCGGGGACGCTGCTCGGCTCCGCAAGCGCGGTGGGGCTGCGGGCGCTCGAATGGGGCCGCTCGATTCCTCCGGAGTGGGCGCCGGCTCCCGCGGACTCGGGGGCGGAAGCGCTCCTCGATCAAACGGAAGCGCAGCTCGCCGAGTACTTCGGTGGCTCGCGGCGTGAATTCGAACTGCCCCTCGACCCGGTGGGCACGCCGTTCCAGCTGGAAGCCTGGTTGGCCTTGCGCGAAATCCCGTTTGGCCAAACGCGCAGCTATGCCCAACAGGCCGTGATCATCGGGCGCCCGTCCGCTGTGCGAGCCGTCGGTGCGGCCAACGGGAAGAACCCAATCTCGATTGTGGTTCCTTGTCACCGCGTCATCGGCTCTAGCGGGTCGCTCACCGGCTACGCCGGCGGCATCGACGTGAAGGAGAAGCTCCTCGCCCTGGAGAGCAGCCAGGGCGTTCTCTTCTAGGGGGCGTCCATCGTCGGGGTCCCAACCCTGAGCAAGAAGCCGCCGTGTTGCTACCCTCTTTCGCTGTGCCCCGGCACCTGTAGAGACCCTCCCACGACTGGCCACCTATGCTCAAGACCTCCGCGCTCCTTCTTGCCACCTGCTTTTCCGCCGCACCCATTGCGTTCTTTGGGGGCGCACAAGATTCCGCCCCCAAGCAGGCGGACGCAGCGTCGGGCTGGGTCGAGCTCTTTGACGGCAAGACGCTTGACGGCTGGACCCAGCGCAACGGCACCGCCGAATATGCCGTCATCGATGGGACGATCCAGGGCACCACGAAGAAAGGCAGCCCCAACTCGTTCCTGTGCAGCGACCGCTTCTACGGGGACTTTGAACTCGAGTTCGACGTCAAGCTGAGCAGCGACGAGCTCAACAGCGGCGTGCAGATCCGCAGTCATTCGATCCCGACGCACAAGAACGGCCGCGTCCACGGGCCCCAGGTGGAGATCGACGCGCGGCGCCACTCCGGATACATCTACGACGAGGCCGGCCGCGGCTGGCTGAGCACCAACCGCGATGACCCCGCAAGCGCTGCGGCGTACCGCTCCGGAGAGTGGAACCGCTACCGCGTGATCTGCTTTGGCCCAAAGATCCGCACCTGGGTGAACGGCGTGCCCGTCGCCGACGTCCTCGACGATCGCTCGCCCACGGGCTTTATCGGTCTGCAGGTTCATTCCGTAGGCGGCGACCCCAAATGGAGCGTGGCATGGCGCAACATTCGTGTCCGCGAGATCGGTGACGGCGGCGGCTTCGCCCAGCTCTTCAACGGCAAGGATCTCACCGGCTGGACCGTGAACGAGAACCCTGACTCCGTGCGCGTCGAGAACGGCGCCATCGTCGTCAATGGCAACCGCGCCCATGCGTTCTACAGCGGCCCCGTCTACCAGCACGCCTTCAAGAACTTCGAGATGCGCGCCCTCGTGCGCACCAAGCCAAGCGCGAACAGTGGTCTCTACTTCCACACCGAGTTCCAGAAGGAAGGGTGGCCCGCCAAGGGCTACGAGGTCCAGGTCAACAACTCCCAAAGCGACTGGCGCCGCACCGGCGGCCTCTACGGCATCGACGACATCAAAGAAGCGCCCGCCAAGGACGACCAGTGGTTCGCCATGGACGTCCGCGTTTCGGGTCAACACATCACGGTCGCCGTCGACGGCAAGCCCCTGATCGACTACACGGAGCCGAAAGACGTCAAGCGCGAGCCCAGCTTCGCTGGCCGGCTCTTGAACCGCGGCACCTTCGCCCTGCAAGCGCACGACCCCGGCTCCGAAGTCTGGTTCAAGTCGATCGCCGTCAAGCCGCTCCCCGAGTGATCGACGCTTCGTCCTGGGCCTTCCGACTACAGCTCCTCATACATGCGCAGGAGCCTGTCGGAGGCCTCGCCTTCGGATTCCACGCGGCGCCAGGCCGGGATCGTGGCGGCCAGGTAAAGGGCCGAGGCGGTGAAGCAGGCGGTTTGAAAGAGGGCTGCGGGGTGGGAGCCTTGGGAGAGGGCACCCAGGCTGGCGACCGTGGTCAGGGCCAGAAATCCAGCGGTGGTGGTGGTGAGAGCCACGGTCACGCGGCGGCGGCGGGGGGAGGCGCCCAGGAGGAAG
>CAJXRJ010000812.1 GCA_913058555.1 uncultured bacterium | reverse complement strand
GGCCAAGACCGATGCCACGTCGGCGTCCTCGGCGAGGGTCAATCGCAGCCGCGAAACCCCTTCGCGGCTCACCGACCGCATCTCTTTCACGCCGTCGAGTCCTTCCAAGGCGTCTTCGATCGGCGTCGTCACAAGCCGCTCGACGTCCACCGGTGACGCGCCCGGCAAGTAGGTGAAGACCTCGACCGCATCGAGGGAGAAGTCGGGGAAGACCTCCCGCGGCATGTTGCTGTAGACGACGAGGCCGCTGATCGCCAAGGCGATCATGGCGAGGTTCGCCCCCACCGGGTTTCCAACCGCGAGGCGTGCGAGGAAGCGGATCATCGAAGGATGAGCTCGGTGCCGTCGCCGATGAGCTCCAGGGAACCCGTGATCACGCGGTCACCCGCCGAAAGGCCCGACGTCACGATGCGCCCCCCGGAGTGAATCCCGTCGAGGAAGGTGATGGGCCGCGCCCGCGCGATGGGCGCCTCGCTCCCATCGGGTGCCTCAATCACGAACACGACGGCTCGGCCACTTCGGTAGGCGATCCAACCGTCTTCGACGAAGAGGGCATTGCGGGCGGGGCGGGCATGGATCTCGACCGTGGCGAACGACCCCGCGGGCAAGGCCAGGGGCTTTTCCGCCGTCCCTTCGAGGGTCAACTCCACGGGCACGGCCCGCAGCGCGGACTCCACCTGGGCCCCGACGGCGCTCACCCGGCCCGAGAGGAGCCGGCCGGGCTGCGAGTGGGGCGCGACCACGGCGGGGGCACCGACAAACAGCAGGCCCACGTCGTTCTCGTGGACCTCGCAGGTGAGGGTCATGGTTGCGGCATCCAGCAGGACTCCCACGGGCTCCAGGGGCGCCAACACGTCGCCCGGCTCGGGCACCGTCCGGCGGGGCGCCGGACCGGCCGTGGAAAGGGAGAAGCGGCCATCGAAGGGGGCGCGCAGGACGCTCCGCTGGCGTCGATCCTCGAGCACGGCCACCCGGTCCTGGGCGAGCCGCACCTCCTTCTTGGCTGATTCGATCCGGGTGCGCGCGGATTCCTCGGCTCGTTTCGCCTCCTCAAGCCCCAGAGAAGCCGTGAGCCTCGCCTGGGTGGCCAGGTCGACCCGAGCGCGCTCGGCGCGTCCCTCCGCCGCGAGCGTCTTCCAACGGGCTTCTTCGTCCTTCAGGAGCTGGAGGCGCTCCCCGGCGATGGTCACGGCCGCGGCGGCGTGCTCCAGGTCCGACAGGGCCCCTCGGCCCTGGATCTCCGCAAGCTCCACGGTCGTCTGCTGGGCCTGGATCTCGAGGTTGAGGGACCCCACGTCCAAGGAAAGCAGCTCTGTGCCACCGGAAACGGCGATTCCATCGGCGAGCTCGGGCCAGACCGAGGCGATCCGGCCGCCATACTCGAGGGCGAGCCTCGCTTGCCTGGCGGCCCGCAGGGTGCCGGTCCCGGCCACCCGCCGGGGCACCTCCCCCGCCGAGAGGGTCGTCCAATCCACGGAAACGGCCCGGGGACTCGGGAGATCCGCTTCGGGGGGCTGTGGTCGCCCGTTGACGATCCAAAGGGCCCCTGCGGCCCCTAGGCCGAGGCATGAAACGGCGATGAGGCCGTGAAGAATGGGTCGTTGCATCGGACGATTCTGGCGGTGGCGATCGCCTTGACTGGACTTGAGGGCGCGTCGCCGGTTCAATCTTTGGCCTCTTGCTCCGGCGAATGCACGTTTCCTCCGCCGGATTCCGCCAATCCGGCGTGGGCTGCAGTCGCACCCGCGCCCATTTCCCCGCGTCCAGCGGGCCCGCCGCCTTGAAGCTCGAAGTCGACACTTCCGCGCCCACCGTCGCGAAGATCTCCCTCAACGTCCCCAAGGACGAATTCGAGAAGGAGGTCCAGAGCGGCCTTCGCAGTGTCTCCGGCAATGTCCGTAAGAAGGGCTTCCGCCCGGGCAAGATCCCGGTGAAGCTCCTCGAAAAGGAATTTGGCGAGGACGTGCGCAAACAGGTCAAGGAGAACTTCCTCCAGCAGGCCTATGGCCAAGCCGTCGAAGAGAACGAGCTCAAGCCGATCGCCCACCCGCGCTTGGCGCCTGAGAACCTTGAGATGTCCGAAGACGGTTCGTTCTCGGTGGACTTTGAAGTTCCGCTGAAGCCGACCTTCGAGCTGCCCGAGTACAAGGGCCTCACGGCCACCAGCGAGCTCGAGCCGGTCATGGACGAGCAGATCGACACGACGATCGACGAGCTTCGCCAGGGCCAATCCACCCCCGAACCCGCCGGCGACGAAGGCCTCGAAGAGAGCGGCTTCGTGGTCGCCAACATCTCGTTCCACCACGAGGGCGAGTCCGTCTTCGACCGGGAGGACATGCGCCTCAACACGGTCAGCGTGCCCCCGGGAGTGGACGCTGAGGCGTTTGCCGAGGGCTTGAAGGGCGCCAAGGCCGGGGACGACATCGAGTTCCCGATGGAGCTGCCAGACTTCCTGGAAAAGGAAGAGATCCGCGGTGAGCAGGGCATCTGCAAGATCCACGTGACGGAATGCATGAAGCTCGTGCCCCCCACGGACGAGAAGCTCGTGGAAACCCTCGGTGACGAGGTCACGGACATGGATTCCCTGCGCAAGTTTGTCGCCGAGAAGCTCGGTGAGAACGCCCAGGAGCGCGAGAACCACCGCATCGAAACCGATCTCCTCGATCGCGTGCTCGATATGACCGAGGTGGAGCTGCCTGAGACCATGGTCGCCCAGCAGGCCGAAGCCCGCCTCCAGCAGCTCCAGACCCAGATGGAGGGCTCTGGCTCCAGCGAGGAGGACATCGCAAAGGCCAAAGAGGACGAAGCCGAGTCCGCCCGCGCCGAAGCCGCCAAGGGCCTCAAGGCGCTGCTCGTCGTCGAATCGATCGGTGAGAAGGAAGAGCTGCTCGTCAGCAACGACGATATCGAGACCGAGCTCGCCGGCATCGCCATGCGAAACCAGACGGCCATCGACGAAGTCCGGGAGTACTACTCGAAGAACAACCTCGGCCAGCAGCTGGCGATCGAGATCCTCGAGAAGAAGGTGCGCAGGTTCTTGCGCGAGAACGCCGATGTGCAAAGTCCTGCGTGAGCCAATCCACCTGACCGTTCGAGACCCCCTCTCGAGCGCCAATGGGTGAGGCTTTCCGGGCCGGTGTCGCTTGCGATACCGGCCCGGAAATTCTTTCCTGGATCGGCCCCACCCCCCCCCCATTTTGCAC
>CAJXRJ010000811.1 GCA_913058555.1 uncultured bacterium | reverse complement strand
TGTATAAGAGACAGCCGTGGCCTCATCCTTCTCGCCGACTTCGACCTTGGCCTCCGCCGCAAGCGCGCCGTTCATGTCGAGGAAAGCGAGGGTGTAGTCTCCCTTCGCGCTCACATCGACTCCACAAACCGGCAGGCGCCCGAAGAAGGGCGTCAGCATGATCTGGCGCAGGTGCGAGCCGATGAACCGCAGGGCCTCGGAATCGCAACGCTCCTTGATCTCGAGGCGAATGTCCTCTTCGACGACCGGAAGGAGGCGTTGGGCCAGGGCCTTCCTGGCCACATCGTCGAGCAACCCGTCAAATTCCGGACGGGTGTACTTTCCGAGGGTCGCGCGCACGCGCCCGAGCACTTCCTTCGGCTCCAGCTCGATGAACGTGTTGATCACCCGCTCCTTCTGGGCCTGGCGGATCGACATGAGGCGATGCCCCTGGAGCTGGCGGAGAGGCGCCTTGACCTTGAGCAAGTTCTTGTGGCGGCCGGCCTTCTTCTCGTCGACGATCGCACGAACGCGGAGGACGCCCTTCTTGCGCATGATGCGCCGGACGTGCCCACGCAACCTCGCATCGCGGCCCACGCGATCCGAGAGGATTCGGACGGCGCCCGCGAGGGCCTCCGCTTCCGTGTGAACTCCCTTGTCCGGATCCACGAATGGCGCGCAGAGCTTCGAGAGTTCTGCGGTCATCACGAGGGGTTCGGGCTGAACCGTCGGCTCGGCGGCCGCCGGCTTGGTGGATTCCTTTTTGGGTTCGCCCTTGGGGGATGCCTTCTTTTCGGGGTCAGCCTCAGCTGCAGCCTCGGGGGCAGCAACCGAGGCAGCATCCGGGGATGGCTCTTCGGTGCTTTCGGCGGGGGCCGCAGCCACTTCGGCGTCGGGTGCCGCGTCGGCCGTGGGCTCGACCGCTTCCGCGGACTCTCCCTCAGGCGCAGACTCGCCCTCGGGCAATGAGGCGTCGTGGCCCGACGTCGGAGGCACATCGGCGTCCGTGCGGATCTCCATCGACTCGCCTCCACCGGGCATCTCACTGGGCACCTCGCTGGGAGGCTCAACCGGAGCTTCGGCAGGCGCCTCGACAGAAGCCCCAACGGGGACCTCTACCGGCGCCGCTTCGGGAGTGGACTCCTGCTTGGACTCGGTGACGGCCTCGGGGGCCGTCTCCGCTTCCGCGCTCGCCCCGTCAGCGGCCCCGTCAGCGGCCCCGTCAGCGGCCGCTTCAGCGGCCGCTTCACCGCCGCCTTCGCCCGCCGCCTTCTCGGCCTTCGCAGGACGCTCCTTGCGGGGCCGCTCCTCCTTCGGAACCGGCGCCACGATGAGATCGGCCAGGGCACCAAGTCCCCTATCAAGCGCCAACTGCACCTCCGGCTCAGGCCGGCGGAAGGGAACGTTGAGGTCCTCAAGCTCGAACCGGTCCATGCAGGACTTGACTTCATCGATCGCCTTGGCCGGGAGACCTTCGACGCGCTCCATGCCGCGCAGGATCGTGGCGCGGCGGCGGTCGAGTTCCTCCAGTTCCTCACGGCGGTGCTGAATGCGCCGCACGTTCTGTTCAGACATGGCCCCCGTACGGGAGCGCCGGAAGCGGCCGATGAAGGGTGTCGAAAGGCCGGCGTCGATCATCTCGAAGACGGCTTGGACGGACGAGACTTCGGTGGAGAACTCCTTCGCGAGGGTCTCCAGAATGGGCTGAGCAGTCACTCTTGATTCGTTGCTGCCCCGGCTTAGAGATCGGGGCGCTGCTGGAGGGTGAACTCGGGCCGATGGGGCCTTCGCACACGCTCTGATGTCAGGGGTTTGGCAGCGCGGTTACGCCCGTTCCCAATGGGGACGGCGGCGAAAAGGCGCTCGGAAGATCGCACGTCGGGCCGAACGCGGCCCGGGTGAGAGAATGGGATAACAAAATAACCCCGATCCGGGGGGAATCGGGGCGTCATCCACAGCATCTGCTTCCCAAGGGGACGCCCCGAGCCGGAGCACACCCGCAGGATCGGCGTCAGGCGGGCAGTTCGAAAACGGAGACTCGGGTCTCCTCAGCGAGCAATCCAGCGCCCGCCACCACGTCCCAAGCGATCTTCTCGTCGAGCCCCGGCACCGTCCAATCCCCGAGCGGACGCCCGGAAACGGCGTCCACAGCGGCGAGCATCGCCCGTCGCTCGATGTACAGCTTGCCACTGTCCGCCGTGATCGATACGTCGGGAACGTCGTCGATGGGCTTGGTCTCAAGGATCCGATACCAAAGCGGAGACTCCCCAGGCCCTGCGTCAGTACGCATAGCGACCAGGCTCAGGGTGTCTCGCGGGCCCTCGTCGGGGTGCTGGGCGAGCTGCATCATGAATTCCATGCGCTGATCCTCGGGCAGCATCAGCTCCAGCTCGCTCGTGACGAGCACGAGGGTGGTCTCCGTGCAAGCCATGTCGCGGATGATCGGCAAGGAGAGGGGCACCACCTGACCCTTGAAGGCCCCTGTCTCCGCGTTGAGGCGGACCGTGCCGTACTTGCCCGTTTGCGGACTCGAGACCGTCACGAAGAGGTGCTCGCCCTGGCGGCATAGGCCGTGGTAGCGCTCTCCCTCCCGGGAGTAGCGCCAGCGCTCGGCCAAGGAAAGCGTGTCCAGCCCCCACACGGATCCGGCGTTCGAACACACGACGACATCCGGATTCACGACCGCATCGTCGAAGGCCTCGATGTCGGCGGCATCGAGCAGCTCGCCATCAGAAACGGCCATGCGCACCATGCGATGCCCCCCTTGACTCGGGCCAAGGACGATCACCTGGCCCTGCTGCCCGATGCCGGCACCGAAGCCGCGGCCGTAACCCACTTCGCAGGGTGCGATCCAAAGTCGCTCGCCGGTGTTGCGATCGAAGGCGCCGAGCTTGCCCGGGATGACGTCGTCAAGCCACTTACCGCCCGCGGGTGGATCGTACCCATGGAGGAGGACCGGACCGGTCGTGTCGAAAGCAATTCCGTCGACCTCAGTCTCCAGCTCGCGGCTCCATCGCCGTTTCGCAGTGTTCGTCATGGACGCATGGTAGCCCGCCCGAATCACGAAGTCTCCCGTGAGGCGTCACCAACCGGCGCCGAGGGGGCCGGCTTAGCAGCGGCAACCCCAGAGGCAAGCTCAGAGGCAAGCTCAGAGGCACGCTCGAGGGCACGCCCCTGCGCCCATCCCAGAAGCCCGTGGCTGTCTCTTATACACATCTGACGCT
>CAJXRJ010000810.1 GCA_913058555.1 uncultured bacterium | reverse complement strand
AGATCATGCCTAGTCTCGTGGGCTCGGAGATGTGTATAAGAGACAGAGCTGGAACAGGGCGGAAGTGGACCCCAACTTCCCGAACTAGGACGATGCAAAGCACCGATTCGAGCCAAACAGTGTCCCATTACCTGAAGCGCGAGGCGCCTCAGGGATTAGACCTCCAGTCCCATGGGCAATCGCTCCGATCCGGGGCGAAGGCGTGTGGTCCGGGGCTCTTTGGCGAGAGACCGCAGACCGGCGCGGGCAGAGGAGCAGCCCGCGGCCCCGTTTTGGGGAGGCCATCGGTGAGGGGCGTGGGAGTGGAGTCGTGGTGATAGGCATGCAGATTAGTTTTGGGGCGCCAAAGGCGCTCTTGGGTCTTGGCTTGAGCGCAGCGCTCGCCGGCCTTGTGGGATGTTCAGGCGGAGACGCTGAGAACCTCGAGACGGGCAACGCCCAGTCGTGCATGACGTGCCACAACGGCTCGCCCAACCACGACTATGCGGGCCCGGGGCTCGAGAACCCCCACCCGTTCGGGGACGCGAACAACCTCCTGTGCACCACTTGCCACGGGGGCGACCCCGAGGCCTTGTCCGCAGAGCTGGCCCACGTGCCGCCACCGCCGGAGGTCGGGGACAGGGACTTCCAGGATGGCAACGCCTTGGCCTACTTCAACCGGTTGACGCTCACCGGCATGGACAAGTTCGACGACTACGAGGTCGACGGGGTCAACTACTCGGCCCTCGACTACCTGCAGTTCGTGAACCCAGGCGACCTGCGGGTCGTGACCCAGGGCAAGTCCTGCGGCGAGTGCCACCAGAGCCACGCCGAATGCACCGAGAAGAGCCTCCTCGCGACCTCGGGCGGCATCTTCTCCGGAGCGCTCTTTGCCGCCGGCCAACCGTCGCGCGTCGCCGAGAGCGCCAGCCTCTACGCCGAAACCGCCTCCGACCTCGCCTTCCGTGCCGTGGTCGATACGACGTTCACCGCTATCGGCGCGCCCTTCGGCTCTGTAAGCCGCATGGTGGAGTTCCCGGTCTTCAGCCGCAGGAACGACACGAGCCCCAACGCGATCTTCAACAACGACGACTACCTCATCGCTGAGCTCCTGGACGACGTCCAGGCCGACGGCCGCGTCGTGCCGGATTCCGCCCTCGCAAACCTCTATCACGAGCAGGTGGCCTTCACCTGCGGCGATTGCCACCTGGGAAGCGCCGGCGCGAACAACCGCTACGGGGACTACCGCTCGTCGGGCTGCACCTCGTGCCACATGCCGTACGCCCTGTCGGGTCGCTCCGGCAGCTCGGACCCGAACCTGAACAAGCTCGAGCCCCTCGATGTCGACGATATCGACGATCCGGAGCGCCCGCACCTGCGCAGCCACCAGATCCGCAGCATCGCCAAGGTGACCGCGGACGGCACCCAGATCCAGGGCATCGACGACCATACCTGCGCCGGATGCCACCAGGGCTCCAACCGCACGGTGATGCAGTACTGGGGCATCCGCCTCGACCAGAACCAAGACGTCCGCCGAGGCCGCCAGTACCCAGCGAACCCCGACAGCTACCAGAACACAGCGAACGACCCGCGGCTCTTCGATCCTGCGATCGGCAACCACACCTTCAACGGACGCAACGCGAACCAGTACCTCGCCTTCGAGGATTACGACGGGGACTCCCGGGACGACACGCCCGCGGACGTGCACCACGAGGCTGGCATGGGCTGCATTGACTGCCACGGCAGCCACGACCTGCACGGCGGCGACGTAGAGGCCGGCGACCAGCCGCTTCTCTCGCGCATGGAGCAGGGCGTCTCGATCACCTGCGAGAGCTGCCACGGCAGCGCCGAGTCGTACGCCCCGACCCAGACGGGTTCGACGTACGCGGGGGTTGAAACGGACATTGGCGTGGACGCCAAGGGCCTCGCGATGCGCCACATCACGAAGGACGCCGGCGGCGACTACTGGCTCAAGAGCCGCCTCGACGGCCGCGTGCACTACATCCCGCAGACCCGGGACGTGGTGGTCGACACCGGCAAGGAACACCCGGTCGAGAACGTGCCCATCTACAGCCAGAAGGGCAGCTACGCCATGGGACGGGCCGATGGCCTCGCTTCCACCGGCATTGGCCCCATCCAGACCAACGACAACCCGCACGGCTTCAGCCATGCGGACAACATGGACTGTGCGTCGTGCCACTCGGCCTGGACGAACACCTGCATGGGCTGCCACCTCGTCGGCGAGTACGACAACGGCAACTTCAGCAACATCACGGGCGAGCAGACCGTCTTCGAGGAAGACGACGCGCTCTTTGTCTACCAGAGCCCGGTCTTCTTCCAGCTCGGCGTGAACTCGAAGAACCAGATCACGCAGACCGCTGCGAACACGAAGATGTTCTTCTCCTACGAGGATCGGAACAACCAGCTGAGCGAGGTCTTCTCGTTCTCCGACCGCAAGGGCCAGGGCAACAACCCGGCGATCTCGGACTTCCCGGCCATGAGCCACAACGCGATGCTGGCCCACTCGATCCGCGGCAAGGTCGCCTCGGACAAGGAGGGCCCCCGTTACTGCGTGGCCTGCCACATCACGAGCGACGCCATGGCGAACTACGGGGCTGAGTACGCGGCCTTCCGTACGGCTCTCCAAACCGGCGACTTCGCCAGCCTCGACTTCCCGGAGCTGCGCGATCACATCGGACTGAACCCGGGCAACCAGTTGGACTCACCGTTCTTCGTGCACCAGGTCGCTGGCCTCGGATCCGGCCTGTTCCTGTTCGACGATCAAGGCGGCCCGGTCAACGACCTCGACACCTTCGCCGGTCGCCCGGGAGCGCGCAACACCGCGCCCGCCGGCAACTTCGACCCGGCCAACGTGGCCCTGAACCTGGACCGCGTCGTTTCGGAGAACGGTCGCTCCAACGCTTCGAGCAACCACGCCCTCTTCGATTCGACGCCGACGCCGAATCTTCGGGACGGCGCCCTCGACCCAGAGATGGCGGGACCGCTCGGGATGACGATCCTCCAGATGCTCACCGACCCGGTCAACGGGCGCGTCCTCGACTCCTGGATCGACGCCGACGGAGTCGTTAAGGGCGACGCGACCAACGTCATCGACTGAGAGCCCACCGACGCGGCCATGGTGGGAATCGCCTTGGCCATGGGGGGGGCTTCAGACGGCGAGTCACATGGGGCAACGCCCAGCGCCGAAGGCGCTGATGTGTCGCTAT
>CAJXRJ010000809.1 GCA_913058555.1 uncultured bacterium | reverse complement strand
CATATCGTCGGCAGCGTCAGATGTGTATAAGAGACAGTCCCCCAGCCACCATGATCCTCCCCATCCTCTCCCTGTGCTTGCCCGCCGCGATGCCCACGGCAACACCCACGGAGGCCCTGGCTCCCGTCGCGTCCAGGGCGATGTCCATCGACACCGTCGAGGAGCTGATCGCCCGCGGCAAGCAGCAGCTGGTGACGGGCAAGGTCGCGGAGGCTGTTGCGAGCTTCGCGAAAGCCCATGAGACGGGATCGGGATCAACGGAGACCGAGCTCTGGGTCCTGCGCGGGCAAATCGCCACCGGACAGGCCGCCACCGCCTTCGAACGGATCACCACCATTGAGGCCGACGGGTACGAGTCCAACGATCTGGATTACGTGATTGGCGCTGCCCGCTACGCCCTCGGCAAAGCCGAAGAGGCCAAAGGCAGCAGCGCCGCGGGCGGGCTCTACGGTGAAGCAGCCGCTTACCTCGTGGATGTCACTGCCAAGGCCCCGTCGGACTACCCCGACGCATGGCGCATGTTGGCCGCGTCCGCCCGATGGACTGGGGAGATCGAGACCGCCGCGACGGCCATCGACCGCGCCCTCGAGCAGGAGCAAAGCGCGGCGACGCTGACACTCGCGTCCAAGATCCGTGTGTCCCGCGGTGCCGCCATGGTGGGCGACGAAAAAACCAAGTCCGCGGGCACGCGCTACCTCGAGCAGGCCGTCAAGGACGCCGCTGCCGCAGCGGCGGCCTTGGGCGACGACCAGCGCGCGGCCGGCCCCCTGGCCGACGTGCACCTCCAGCGGGCCGTGGCGCTCTTGTACCTTGGTCGCAAAGACGACGCCTCCAAGGCCTACGTCGACGCGCTTGGCTGGGACCCGACCCAGGCGGACTACGGGCAGATGATGGGCTCGCTCCGCGACGCGGAGACCGGCGACAAACTCTTCATCGACACCCTCGGCGAGGGCGCCGCCGCCTTCGAAAAACGTTGGGGCAAGAAATACAACTCCGACGCGGCGCTCCATTGGTACCGGGGCTACGCGCAGCACTTCGCGCAGGACTACGCAGGCTCTACCGAGTCCTTCAAGACGTCGGTGGCGAAGTTCCCCGCTTACGCCAACGCGTATTGGTACATCGGCGCAAACCACGCCTGGACAGAGGGCGCGGACGGCACCAAAGCCGCCGCTGCCTGGATGACCTACCGCAAGCTCGACAAGGCAGGTTTCCTCAACACGCTGCGCACCGACCCCACCGCCACCGGCTACGTGGGCCGCGTGATCGGAATGCTCTGGAACGACAGCCGCGGCGGCGCGAACCTTGAGACCTGCGTTGAGCTCGCCGAGCTCAACCTCGAGTCGGACCCGACGAACGCGAAGTTCTGGAACAACGTCGGGCTCATGTGCCGCGACGCCGGTGCCTGGGTCAAGCGGGCCAAGCCTGAGAGCCCGAAGAAGTCCGTGGACGAGTATTTCGCCCGCGCCTGGGAAGCCTACGCCAAGGCGATCGAGCTGGAGCGACGCCCTGAGTTCCTGAACGACGGCGCGGTGATCCTTCACTACTACATCGAAGACCGCTACGACGAGGCCATCGCCCTTTACGACGAGGCGGAAGCCCTCGCCCAGGAATGGCTCGATAAGGGCGACCTGACCGGCGACGACCTCGATGTCGTCAAGATCGCCCTGCGCGACGCCAAGAACAACCGCAAGTTGCTCCGCAAGAAGATCGAGAAGGCGAAAGGCAAGGACTCGGGCGGCGGTTCGGGGACCGGCAACGGAAGCGGCAAGCTCTTCTCGCGCCTGGGATCCGAAGGATCTGGATGTGGCAACGGCATGCTTCGCCCCAGCCTTCTTGGCGGCGGCTGCGGCGGGAACGTCGTCGGGACCGTCGTCGGGACCGTCGCCTAGGACCAAGGCCCTATGCTCCCGATCCGTTTTGCGACCCGGCCCGAAGATCGCGGCGCCGGGCGCGTTGTACATGTGGACGGCTCCCCCATCGGTGAGTCGACGCCGAAGGACCTGCACCTTTCCCATTGGCCAGGCAACCTGACCCCAGCCGCGCTCATGCGCGACCTCTCCACCGAGATCGCCTTCGCGTTCCTCGACCTACCTGACGCTGAGCGCGCCGCGCTCATCGATGGTGCCGAGGCGCTGGTCCTCAACCACTACGACACGGACGGGGTCTGCGCACTCTTTGTGCTCACCCATCCGGACGTGGCGCGGGCTCACCGTGAACTCCTGAACGAAGTGGCCCTGTCCGGCGACTTCTTCGCCGTGCGTTCGGACCGCGCCTACGCCATCGACGTGGCCCTGCGGGAGCTCGGCGAGAAGGCTCGCGACGCGGGCGCAGCCGATCCGTTGGCCCAGAAGCAGTCCCTCGTGGAAAGCGCACTCGACCGGCTCGGCCAGTGGCTGCAGAGCGATTCTGACGCGAGCGCGGACTCGGCCGAGGCCATCGCGACGCTCATGGGCGACCGCGCCGCCCTTGCCGCCGCCGCCTTCGACGATCTCGTGTACCTCGACTTCGGCGTCTGGACGGGCCCGGCCAAGGTCGCGTTCGACCCCGGCCGCCACGCCTTCTTCGGCGACGGTCGCATCGATCGTGCGCTGATCCTTGGACAGAGCGCGGGCGGCACGACCGCACGCTTTGTCATTGGCACGCGCTCCTTCTTCGATGTCGTGACGCGCCCGGCCTCCGAGCGCCCCGACCTCACCGCGCTTTGCGCAAAGCTACAGGCGATGGAGCCGGCCTCCTCCCAAGGCGCTTGGCACCACCACGACCCCCGCTCGGCCTCGCCTGAGCTTTGGTTCGGCCAGCCGGAACTGCCCCTGTACGCGGAGCACGGCGGCCACTACCTGGGGCAGAGCGCCACCCCCCTCCTGGACATTAGGAAGGCCATCACCGACGCCATCCGCGACGCATGGGTCCTGCCCGATGACGATGACGAAGCGGACGACGACGAGGACATCTTCGCCGTATGACCGACGCGCCTAGCCGCGAGCTGCGCTGGACCCCTCCGGGGGAGAGCGGGCTCGTCATCCACCGCAGCGATCACTGGGGCTACAACTCCATTGGACTCGTCAGTGGCATGGAGGCATGCGCCGTGGACCCTGGCCTCACGCCCGCTGAGATCGAGGCCTTCCGGGCGCGCCTCGAAGTGGGTGGACGCAGGGTCACCACGGTCCTTCTCACCCACAGCCACCACGACCACATCCGCGGCTGGATGCGCTTCCCTGGCG
>CAJXRJ010000808.1 GCA_913058555.1 uncultured bacterium | reverse complement strand
AGATCATGCCTAGTCTCGTGGGCTCGGAGATGTGTATAAGAGACAGATGCCCAGCAGCGCGTGGCTGAAGTCCCCGCCGAACAGCGGTAGGCCGCCGAGGGACGCCAGGGGGCGGGCTTCCTGGGAGCCGCCGAGGATCAGTCCCGAGAAGTTGTAGTCGTCGCCGGTCAGGATGACCTGGCCCCGGGGCGCGATCCGGGCGCGCAGGCTCTCCTCGTAGGCGGCGTCCAGAAGCGAGAGCTTGAGGCCACGGACCTTGTCAGGATCGTGGGCGAGGATGGTATCGATCGAGTTCCCAGGGAAGTAGCCACGCATTCCCGCGTGGAAGGCCTCCCCGAGCCAGTGCATGAGAAGCGGCCCTTCAGAGGCGTCGATGACCTGGGTGTAAAGGCGCACGTAGGCGTCCTCGTCCATGTTGCTCGCGGTCATCCAGGGCTGGGGCAGGACGATCGGGACGCCGCCGCACTCACGGATGAAGGTGACCTGCTCGCTGATGGCGGAGGCGAGGTCGTCGACCCCGTCGATGGTCTCGCGGTGGTCGCTCGAGGCGGCGCCGACAAAGCCGTTCCGAAGGTTCAATTCCCCTGTCCGGCGCAGGAGCTCCTTGGCGCCGGTCCAGCCAAGCTCAAATCGCTGGGCCGTGTCCATGGCCTCAGCAATGCCCATTCCGTAGGCGTCCACCCTGACGCGCAGGGCCATGGTCGCGTCCCAGTCGATGGCGCTGGCGATCTCGGCCGCGGAGCCGGGGGCTTCGAGGCTATGGGGGGAGGCGCCGTAGCTCTCCTTCATCACGACATGCCCGGCCGCATAGCAGCGGCGGGGCAGCACCGGATGGGGCGCGAGCTCATTGGCTTGGATCACCCCGTCGTCCAGGGTCATGGCGCCGATCCCCGGCAGGTCCACGTCGATACGCATCGGAATTCGGGTCTACTTGAAGAGAGTGGGGAAGAGCTTGGGGACCAAGTCGCTAGCGAGGGACACGGTCAGGACCGTGGTCGCGATGGCCATCAAAGCAAGAGCGAGCGGCCCCACGCGGGACTTCGAGCGCTTCGACCAAAGGATGATTCCGATGTAGGTCGCGGGCAGGAAGAGGCCACAGATGATGTTGGTCGGGATCGCGAGCCAGACCAAGTCTTTCCAGATGAAGGGGCCGAGCACGCCTGGAATCGGCAGCAAGGTACCAATGCGGTAGGCCCATGAGCCGCGGCCGGCGCCGGTGATCTCGGCGATGGCGAAACCCGAGGCCACCATATGGAGGGCGATGGTGGACAGTGCCATTCCAATGAGCCCGAGGTCAAACACGAGCCGGCCGGCGGTGGGGCCAAGGACCGAACCGAAGGCCTTGGCGGCATCCACGGGCATCATCTTCTTGACCGCCTCTCCTTCGCTCCAGGGGATGGTCCCGGCCGTCGCCACGATCACGAGGGTCGTCGCGATCATGTAGGGCAGGAGCATCCCCGCGAAGAGGTCGAAGCGCGCGAACTCCACGTGGTCCTTGCCCCAGCCCCGTTCCCGGAGGGAGTAGGGGTAGAGCAAGACCATGTTGATGCCCACCGCGGCCGCGAGGCCGCTGGCGATCAGGGTCCAGGGGGACAGCCCGCCTCTGGCCTCCGGCACGCTCGGGACAAACCCGCGGGCGACCGCACCCCAGTCGGTGTCTCCGGAGATGCGGAAGACCACGAGCGCGAAGCACGCGATCACACCCACGATGAGGAACTTGACGATCGACTCGTACACCCGCGCGAGGCGAGGGGTGCGTCCATAGAGGAACGACATCGGCAGAGCGATCGCCAGGACGCCGAACGCGGCGTAGGCAGGAGCGACTTTCATTCCGCCCACATCCGCGGCGTCTGACACCGCGGCGCCCGCGAGCGCGTACTGAGGGAAGTGCCAGATGATCGAAGCGATGAGCGCGCCGAGGGCCCAGGCCAGGGCCAAGGGCTTGCCCGCGTGCTTCGCCATGGCGCGGTAGGGCCGGTCGCCGGACTCGAGGCTGAGCTTGGCCAGCACACCGAGCATGATGATGCCGATCAACATGCCCACGGGGGCGACCCACAGCAGCTCGTACCCGAACATGCGTCCCGCGTAGACCGAGAAGACGGCCGTGCCGCCCCCGAGGGTCATGGCGCTCTGTAGGTACCCGGGGCCGCCGCGGCGCAGGTAGGCGCCGTAGCGGGCCATGCGGGATTTGCCCGCGAGACCCTCGATGAACGCGCGCTCTTCGGGTGAGGCCGCGGTGACGTCCTTTCCGTCGCCAACGTCAGTCATGCTCCAGCCCCTTCTTTGAGGGACTTCTTGATGGCCTCGAGCTTCTCGCGCTCAGGGCGCTTCTTGTAAAGCTCGTCGAGGGGATAACAACCACTCACCATGCCGTTGCGTGGCGCGGTCGTGCAGTCGCTGAAAGTTCGGCACACGAGCTTGCGCTCCGTGGCGCGGCCCTCGAGCACGTCCCGGGGCATCTCTGGATACGAGAGCACCATGCGCCCGAGCCCCACGAAGTCCACGTGGCCCGCTCGCACCTCGGCCTGGGCGACGTTCGGCAGCCAGTCCATCAGGTAGGTGTAGCCCGTACCCACGAACAGCAGGTCCGGGAACGCGGCCTTGGCGTCCCGCACCACCTGAAGGTGGTCGGCAACGAACACGAGTGGGTCCGCGAAGGGCTGGTAGCCGTCGCTCGGCGGGTAGGCGGCCGGGCGCTGGAGGTGGGGGTTGTAGTAGGGCGAGCCGAGGGTGATGTTCACCAGGCGAATGCCGAGGGAATGCACCAGCGCGAGGAACGCGTTGGGCTCGTCATTCTCGAACTCGGTGGGCACGTCGTGCCGGACTCCGAAGCCGTGGTCCCAGTGGTCGGCGGCGGGAACGCCGCGGCGGTCTTCGTCGGAGGGTCGATGGGGCACGACGTCTTTTAGGGAAACGCGCACGCCGATTTCCATGGCGGGGACGGCCTTGCGGATGGCTTCCACGATCTCGACGAAGAGGCGCGTGCGGTTCTCGAAGGAGGCGCCGCCGTAGGGGCCTGGTCGGCCGTGGGCCCCGAGGAGTTCATGTAGGAGGTAGCCGTGGCACGCCTTGACGTCCACGAAATCGAAGCCAGCGCGGCTCGCGGCCTTGGCAGCGAGGACGTACCGGTCCCTGATTCCGCGGAGCTCGTCGTCGGTGAGCAGCGGCTGGTCGCCGCCCGCCCGCGCGTCGAGGATCTCGTCCCTGGTGGCGGGACGTGGGGCGGCGGGGCCGAGG
>CAJXRJ010000807.1 GCA_913058555.1 uncultured bacterium | reverse complement strand
CAGCGTCAGATGTGTATAAGAGACAGCACATCCCCCGTCCCCAGTGGCTCGCAGGCCGTGATGGGCCTCCCGCCCGGAAGGTACGAGATCCAAAGCGCCGGCCGCGTACTCGCATCGTTCGAGCTCGCAGAAGGCCAGCATGCCACCCTCGAGCTCTAGCTCGGACGCTCCGCTACGTCGCGGCCGAACCGTCGGCGCTTCGGCCGCCGCCGACGGTGCGCCGACCCAGAGGCAACGCCCCACCCCTTGGGTAAGAGCATCAGGATGACAACCAAGAAAAGTACGCCCTCCAGGCGGACGTCCGGCGCGATGCCGGCAGCCCATTGACTGTCCGCGGCGTGCATGCCCGTCGCCAACAGGGCCCACGGTATGAAGCTCCAGAGTGCGATGGCCGCACCGCCCCAGGCTACGACGGCACCGTCAACGCTCCGCCCGCGCCTGCCCAACACAGCGCCGCGCACGGCGTGCCAAAGGAACGCCAGCACGAGTGCGCCTGCAGCAAGGGTGTGGCCTGGCGCCGGTTCATCCAGCAATCCCGTCACCCAGCGAGCCGCCACGTAGGCGGAGACGAGCGCTCCGAGAACGGGGAAGCGTCTTCACCCCTGGCGACGGTCAACCACCTCAAGCCCATCGCCACGACGAAGGCATCGATCCAGCTGGCAAGTTCGGTGCCGCAGGCGATCACAGTGGTCAGTCCCCAGGCGACGCCCAGCGCATACGCCAGCCAAAGGTGGGAGCCGGGCCGTCGCGCAGCGGCCAGCAAGAGCAGCATGAAGGACATGGGCAACCAGAGTTTCCCTACCTCGATCCAGTACGGATTCGCCCGCAGGAAAACGCCGGCCTGCTGGTACTGCGGAGGCAGCAACGAGACGTCCTCCCCGTTGGCCTTCATGGACTGCCGCACGGCACTGGCCTCGTCATGGGTAAGTCCCTCAGTCCGCCGCCCGAGGGAGTCCATGCCCAGCGCGCGAAGCTCAGCGTGACTGGAGAGAAGGGCACGCTCGGGATTCGAGAGTGGCACCGGGTGGCTACCGCCCATGTACCAGTTTCCGAGCTCTGCTGCCTCAAAGTCCCCAGGGCTGAAGAGGGCCCGGAAGCCGCACGACACCGAGTGAAAGTCGAACTTCCTCGCCACCATCGATGCCGGCTCTAGACGTTCTAGAGCGTCGGCGACTTCCCCGGCTGCGTCATCGAGGTCCCCACCAAAGTCCACCATCCAACGCGCCGCTACTTCGATATCGATCGGACTCACCGTGGGGGCACGCTCCGGCTTCGGGGGCGATGCCCGCGGATGCTCCCGGGCCGGTGGAGTCTGAAGTCCCGCGGCGAGGCTTCGAAGGAGCGCAAGGGACCACTCCTTGCCATCCGTCAGCTCCTGCGGCGGGCCGACGGTCGACGTGCGAACAAGGAGCGTGAAGCGGTCCTGCACGAGGGTGTCATCGCTGGAGATCCAGGTCCCCAGCACCCGCACCTCGTCCGGGCCCACCAGTAGGCGTTCCCGACGAGCGCTGACCCAAAGGTCCCTGAGCACGTAGCTGCCACGGACGCGCTCCACCAGATTCGGTGTCGCCCTGAGTCCCGTGCCCCCGTTTTGGTAGGCCTCTTCAAGCTTCGCCCATATCCCCAAGGTGCCTGGATGTAGCGCCTCAGCCGTCACGGATCCGCCGTTCAAGTCCTTCTCAGCAAACTGTCGAGGCCTAAAGATCCACCCACTGCCGTTGCGGCGCGGATGGGTCATTCCGGCGTCAAGCGATCCGGAAGTAAACGTCGCGGTATCGCCCCCCATGATCCCGCTCTCCGACCAGAGAACCTCGGAGGGACCCAAGCCCTTCGGCGAGCGTAGGAGCGCCAATTCCACACGCCAGTCCTGGACGGCGACCTCTCCCCCAAGGGCCCTGCGCCAGCGCCCCTTGTGCCCCGTCGGACGCTGCGTGGGTGTAGCGGTCCAAAGCCAGCGCGGCAGCCCCTGCTCAGCGGCGGCTGTGGCCATCAAGAGTTCGTGGTAGAGCCGGGTCCGGTCCTTGTCTGAGTCCTCAAGGAGTGAATCTAGGACCAGAGTGCCCGCGGCAGGATCATGAAGGCTGTCGGCGTCCACCCCCAACGCCTCGGAGAGGGATTCGAGCGCGCCGCGATCTTCAATCCCGCCCCACCATTCGTCCAGGCTGCTCGATTGAAAGGGCATGGAGAGCCCAAGCCGCGACTCGAACCACGCAACCGCCCCGTGCGGCATCCACTCGAGGCCGTTCTCCTCTGCGACCCTCCTCGCTTTTACGAGGGCGCCCGCCTCGATCCACAGGCGTTCGGCCCGGGGAGCCATCCGGCCTTCATCGATAGCGTCGAGCACAGGCTCAAGGACCGCCATGTCGAGTATGCGTTCGGCGACCCTGGTCATACTCCTGCCCTCAGCGTCTCTCCGGCTATTGGAGTCACCCCGTCGGCTGGGGCGCCAATGGACGGTTTCCGTTTCGACCCGTGGCAGCTCGAGGATCGTGCAGAGGCAATCCATCGCGGCCATACGCCTATCGTCGGGGAGGGTTTCATCTCGCGCGAGGCGAACGAGTGGACCCTCGTCCACGGTGCTACGGGCCTCCGTAAAGGAGGGGCTTTGGGATTCGCACATCTCAAGCCAACGCTCCAAACGGCGCCCAAGCCCCGCTGGATCTGGAACCCGCTCCACGATCAGCGGCAGGACACCTACGAGGACTGACTGAGGCAAAATGTCGGCATCAGTTAGGAAGGACACCGAGCCCTCCATTCCAGCGATCCAATAGGTAGCTGCTGCCGGTCCCTTAAGGGGCTGCGAACCGGACAACAAGATTGGAAGGACGAGCTCCCCCAGGAGCCTCCGCCGGAGCAGATATGGATCCTCCCCGGAACGTCGTTCTGACTGCGTGGCCGCCACCAGTGCCTCCTGGACGGAGCGCACTTCCCCCTGGGACCACCAAGGCCGGAGTGGATCGCCAAGCCTCTCTGCAATCCCCAGGCGTAGCAGGGCGCATCGAGCCCCGTCTCCACCTCGCTCCCCAAAGCTCGCAACCCGTTCGAGCATCGATCGAAGCTCGCCCCTGGCCTCCTCTGTGGCCGGCCCGCCGTCGGGCCACAGGGCGCGCTTGTCCCATTCACTCAGCTCGGCGCAGAGTCCGCGGAAGTAGAGTTCCGCAGAAGCTTCGTCTAGGGTATCGCTGCCACCAAGACCCTTAAGGGTCTGTCTCTTATACACATCTGACGCTGCCGACGATATGCAGTG
>CAJXRJ010000806.1 GCA_913058555.1 uncultured bacterium | reverse complement strand
TGCGGGCCCAATCCGGGCGGGCCGTGGCACGCCCATCGCCATGGGGGCTTCGTCCTCGTGCCCCCGCGAAACACCTCCCCCCAATGACGACATCTATGACGGCCTCCACCCTCGCCCTGACCCGGGCCGACGAAACCGAATTGATGGTTGCCTTCCAGAGTCAGCGCAGCCCGTCCTCGTTCGAGGCTCTCTATCGCGCCACCGCGCCTGGCATCTTGGCGTGGATCGAGCGCTCGCTGACGAATCGGCACTTGCCCGCCGACCCCAAGGACTTGCTCCAGGACACCTTCGTCAACGTCTACCGTTACGCAGGGTCGTTCCGGGCCGATGCCAGCGGTGGATTCCGCGCCTGGGTGCGCACCATCGCTTCCAATGCCCTGAGGCGCTCCAAGCGCCGCCCGGCCATAGCGGGGACCTGCTTCAGTGAGATGGGCGAGACCTTCGACGCCGCCGCCGACCGGCGCTCTTCGCCCCACGCGGCCGCCTCGGACTCCGAGTCCCGCCACAACCTCGGTAAGGCCTACGGGATGATGCTCCTCCATTACGCCGCGGCCTTCGACACCCTGAAGGACCGTGACCGCGAGGCCTTGCGTCTGGTCGAGGTGGAAGGCGTGAGCTACGCGGAGGTTGGGCGCCGTCTAGGCGTAGGCCGCTCCAACACCAAGATGATCGTCTTCCGCGCGCGCCATCGCTTGCGGATGCAGCTTGAGCGCACGTTGGGGATGCAGGCCGCGGCGGCCCCCAGCGAGTCCGGCTCGGAAGGGGCCCGGCCCACAGCGAGCCAGCCGGAAGACCTGCAGCCCCAGGGCTCGAGAACCCCTCAAGGCAAGCCGAGCGAGCAGGCGGCCTGATGGGTACTCTCTCCTGCGTGTCGACTCACGCAGGAGAAACAAGCGAGGGGCCCCGAGGGGGCTCACAAACGGGGGCCCGTTCCAACGATGACTCCCAGCCGCGATGGATCCTCACCGGAATCGGTGAACTGTGCACTGCGCGGGGATCCAGCCCCAGGGGGGGCGCGGCGCTAGGCGCTGTTCACACTTCGCATGGCCAAGCGATTGTGTTTGAGGGGGAGCGCATCGCGGCGATCGGAGAGGAAGCGGAGATCCTCGCTGACTTCGGTGAGACCACCGCCCAACGATTCGACGCGGAGGGAGGGCTCGTGATCCCGGGGCTCGTGGACGCCCACACCCACCCGGTGTTCCTTGGGACCCGCGAAGGGGAGTTCGAACAGAGAATCGCTGGCGCGAGCTATCTCGATATCGCGAAAGCGGGCGGGGGCATTCGGTCCAGTCTGGCCGGGGTTCGTGGGGCCACGGCGGCGGAGCTGCTCGGCGCGTTGATTCCGCGCCTGGATCGTTTCCTCGCCCTGGGCACCACCACCATCGAGGCGAAGACGGGTTACGGGCTCACCGTCGCGGACGAGATCAAGGGCCTCGATGTCATTCGGGAGGCCCACCGCAATCACCCCGTGGATCTCGTGGCCACGTGCCTCGGGGGCCACGATGTGCCGCCGGAGTTCACGGGCAGGCCGAAGGATTGGGTCGAGGTCGTGGCCAAGGAACTCTGGCCTGAGGCCGCCACGAGAGCGGCATTCGCCGATGTCTTCACGGAGAGCCACGTCTTCGGATTGGACGACTCGCGGCGGCTCATGGAGAGCGCGCGGGACCTTGGGATGGGGCTGCGGATGCACGTGGATCAACTCACGTCCTTTGGGGGCGCGGAATTGGCTGCAGAGCTGGGCGCCTCGAGTGCGGATCATCTGGAGCACGTCACGGAGCACGGCATCGCGGCCCTTGCTGAGCGTGGCGTTCAGCCGGTGCTTTGCCCGCTGGTGCCGCTCTATCTACGTGAGACCCAGGAAGCGCCCGCGCGGGCCATGGTGGCCGCGGGCCTCGCGCCGGCACTCTCCACGGACTTCAACCCCGGATCGTGCTACTGCATGAGCCTCTTCGAAGTCATGAGCTGGGGCGCCCTGCGCTATGGCTTCTCAAGCGGTGAAGCCCTCACCGCCGCAACGCTCAATGCCGCGTGCACACTCGGACTTGGCGCCGATCGCGGCACCTTGGAAGTCGGCAAGCGCGCCGACCTTGTCATCACTGACCTTCCGAGCGCCAAACACCTCACCTACGAACTGGGCCGGAGCCCTGTGCGCCACGTCATCAAAGACGGTCGCATGGCCTGGGACGCTTCTTCTTTCCAACCGACACGATGAAAGCACCCAAAGTCGCTCAACGAATGAACCCGGCCCGGAGCGGCCGCCTCCCCGCGAAATCGCGCCCCTTGCTGTCCCTCTGGGCCCCCTTTCTGTCCCTCTGGGCTGGCGGGGTCGCCTGCGTGGCCCTGCTCGTGGGATGTGGCTCCGACCCGGGGGCCGCCGAGTCGAGAAATAACTCGCCGGCCCGAGAGACGGGGGACCGCGACGGAATGGTCGAGATCCCGGGTGGGACGGTGCGGCTCGAGGGTCGTACGACGACCGTGGCGCCGTTTCTGATGAAGGCCAAGGAAGTGACCAACGACGAGTTCGCCAAGTTCGTCGAAGCGACGGAGTACGTGACCCAGGCAGAAGAGATCGGCAACTCCGTGGTCTTCCATTACGGGCGCGGCGCCCGCGGCGAGGGCAACGTCCATGACGTCGTGGACGGGGCGGATTGGCGGCACCCGCTGGGGCCGGAGTCCTCCATCGAGGGAAAAGGCGACCACCCGGTGATCCACGTGTCTTGGCATGACGCTTCGGCGTACGCGAGCTGGCGGGGCTGGCGCCTTCCGTCCGGGCCGGAGTGGGTCTTCGCGTCCAAGGGTGGGCTTGAGGATGCAAAGTACCCGTGGGGCACGGAGCTGCGGCCGCAGCGGCTCTACCAAATGAACGCTTGGCAGGGCACCTATCCCGTGGAGGACAGTGGACTCGACGGATACCGGGGGCCGGCTCCAGCCGGCTCGTTTCCCGCCAACGGATACGGCCTCTACGACGTGGCTGGAAACGTCTGGGAATGGACGGCCGAAGTGCGCGCCGTTGGGTCCGGCGCGGAGGACCGCGTGGGGGCTGTTCGGGGGGGCAGCTTCCTTTGCCGCGAGCGGGCGATTCCTGGGGAGTCCGCTTGCCGGGGCTACGAGATCGGCTCGGTGCAATGGAAGCCGCTGTTCGACGGAAACCACAACGTGGGCTTCCGGTGCGCGATGGATCTTTGAAGGGATCGGGGCTGGCCTTCTTATTTGTGCCCGTGCCGGGTAGAGGCTTGGTCGCCCCTTGC
>CAJXRJ010000805.1 GCA_913058555.1 uncultured bacterium | reverse complement strand
GGTGTCCGCGAGCTGCTCATGGGTCGCCGCGGTGCCGCGCTGCCCCCCACCGACGTAGCAGAATCGCAGGAGACGGAAGTGTGACTCGAGCCTCGCGGCCGTGCCCAGCAGGAGCTCTCCGGTGCCATCCATCCCGGGTAGAAAAACGAGGGCACTTCCCTCACCCCGATCGCCCTTGATCTCTGCTCGCATCCGGCGATGGTAGCTGAGCCATCACGAATGTGACTCATCGCGGCCCGGTGATCCCATCAGACCCGCGTCGGCAGATCCACCGGCCCAAGCCGCGCTCGTTCACTCCCGTTCGGCGAAGCGCTGGCGGATCGCTTGCTCGATGGCGGGGGGGGCCTTGCCGACGGAACCGCAGTCGAACGGTGGGTCGGGGTCGTATTCGATGCCCAGCTGCAGGGTCATCGCGAGCTCATCCCCGAACACATCCGCGGCATAGCGCAGCGCCATATCGATGCCCGACGAGACACCGGCGGCGGTGACGTACTTGCCCGAGGTCACGACACGCCGGGACGTGGGGATCGCTGCGTACTCTGCCAACCGCTCAAGAGACGCCCAGTGGGTTGTCGCCTCGCGACCCTCCAGCAGTCCCGCGGCGGCGAGCAGCATCGATCCTGTGCACACCGACATCGTCGTGGTCGTGGTCTCATCCATCGAACGAATCCAGTCGAGGACTGGCTCGTCCCCCTCCAGGCCGCGCGTTCCGAATCCGCCGGGGATGAGCAAGAGATCGGCGCGCTCGACATCGCTGCGCGCGACATCACACATCAAGGCGAGTGCGCCGTTATCGGTTCGTGCGGGCCCCACGGTTTCCCCCACGAAGCGCACGCGGGCATCGGGGAGACGGGCAAGCACTTCGTACGGCCCAACGGCGTCGAGCGCAGTAATCCCATCAAAGAGGTAGATCGCAATGTCCATGGAGATCCTTCGGAGTCAAGGTGCGGGGCACCAGGCTCGGAGACGTGCACGCCGCAGCCCCGCCCCTGGCGGAATCCCAGGAAGGGTACCGGCTACTCGCCGAGACCCCGGCCTCCTGGTCTTGCTGAAATCACCCCCCTGACTCAGCATCAGAGCTACAGCCGCCACTCTCGCTCGCCCCCGCAGCGGTTCTCGCGGCTTGGAGCTCATCTCTGCCCCGCCTGCGGCAGCGGGTCACGCGAGCCCCTCGGGGCGGTAGGGAGCAGCTGGCCTTTGCATCGGAACAGACCGATGTTCAGGAAAGACTGAATCGAATTGGAGGACCGGCCGTCTCCTTCACAGGTAGTCGACAGGCCCGCTTCCGTCAGTGACTCTTCGAAAAGACCATGACACTCCTCAGATTCACTCCCCTCGCTGCGTTCCTCACGGGCGCCGCCACGGCGGCGGCTCCCCAGGACCTCTTCCCCGCCAGCCTCGACCTCCACGAGGCCGCTCCCGTGCTTACCGCGAGCGCCATTGCAGACTTCACGGGTGACGGGCTGGGGGACGCGCTCGTTTTCCAGGTGAACCGTCTACCTGGCCAGATCGTTCCTTCACTTGGCGGCGGTGCATTTGGCGCCCCAGTGGCCGTCACACCCGTCATCTCCAGCGTACGCAACGTGACGGTGGACGACTTCAACGGCGACGGGCTGCCGGACTTCGTCCTCGTCAAGGGGTTCAGCGCCGGCTCCCCCATCACGCTCTATCTGAACGAAGGGGGCCTGTCCTTCAGGGAGATCGAGGCAGGTGCCCTCGTGGAGAGAGTGGAGGAGCTCCGGGTTGCCGATGTCAACGGCGACGGAATGAAGGACGTATTCGTCTCGTCGGTGGGGAGGTTCTCCTCCGGGGTTCGAGTGGACGCGGGGATCTTCATCTACGTGTTCGACGGCTCCGGTTTCGATCCAGTTCCACTGATCGCTACGACCGAGGCGGTCGATGATTTCAATGCTCTGGACCTCACGGGCGACGGAAGGAGCGACGTGATTCGTCCCACGTTCCCCGTGTCCACGTGGCGCCTGAGCGCGAGCCTTGCGAACGGTGGCTTCAGCACGCCGCGGACCATCTTCCCTCCCGCGCTCGACAACGCCACCAAGATCGAATTCGGGGATCTTGACGGAGACAGCCACCTGGACCTCGTTGCGCTGCGATTTGGCGCTCCGACAGACACTTTCATCATGGAGAGGAACTCCTTGGGTACTTTCGAAGCCCGAGTTCCGCTGAATTCTGGCCTTTCGACTCCCAAGGCCATCCAAGTCCGGGACGTTGACGGGGACGGAATTGGCGACCTCGTCTTTGGGGCGCTCGACCGGCCCGACGACTACCTATCTCTACGCCGGGGACTCGGCGCATACGCCTATGGGCCAACGAAGCCGCTCTTCTCGGACTCGCTCCTTGCGCTCGGGGACTTGACCGGCGACGGCGCGCTCAACGGGATTGCCGCAAGCAGCCCTGCCGCTGACTCCCTGGTGAACTACACGGAGCGCGTGGGCGAGCCTGGCGGTCCTTACTTCAACGTGGCGGGCCCGATCTTCAGGCGACATAGCTTCGCAACGGCTTTCACCGCCATCGACGTTGACGGCGATGGCGACGAAGACTTCGTCGGGGGAGGAGGGAATGACCTCGGTCTCTTCTGGATCCAAAACTCCGGCGGGCTGCAGTTCGAGCGGCCGACCACCCTGAACACCGTGTCGCCGGCTCGCAAGGTGCTCGGCGCGCTGGACCTGAATGGTGACGGGCGCCGGGACCTGTTGGTGACGACCTTCAGCCCCAACCGTCTGAACGTGCAGTTCTACCGTGGCCCGTTCGACTTTGCGCCGCCCACGGCGCTCTCGAGCCTCGAACTTGCGCAGGTCGAGGAGATCGCCGCCGCGGACTTTGACGGGGACGGCAGCCCCGACTTCGTCAGCCAGCTCAGCGGGGCCCCGGGAATTCGAGTCTTCGCCCACCGGAACAACGGCGGCGGAACGAGCTTCGCTCGTACGCAGGTGGTGCCCGTCCAGCGGGGTGTCCAGGCGGCGCTCTACTTCGACGCAAACGGCGACGGTTTCACCGACGTCGTGACCCTCAGACCCGACGCTGCCAGCGTGATCCTGTGCGACGGCGCCGGCGGCTTCGCGGCCCCGATCGACTTCCAAACGACCGCCGTGCCCGGTAACTTCGGCGGGGCCTTCGACGTGGATCGTGATGGGGACGTGGACATCCTTGGACGGAGTGCCAGCGGTGGCTGGATGTGGGCGGAGAATGAGCCCCAAGGCTGTCTCTTATACACATCTGACGCTGCCGACGATATGCAGTGTGTA
>CAJXRJ010000804.1 GCA_913058555.1 uncultured bacterium | reverse complement strand
ACGAGATCATGCCTAGTCTCGTGGGCTCGGAGATGTGTAAAAGAGACAGGGGCATGGGCCAACGAGGCGACGTCGGAGCCCGCTTCGAGCGTTGCGGGGGCATCGGGGGCGCCGCTCATGGCCGTTGGCCCGCGGCGGCGAGGCTTCCCGTGGGCACGCCCTGGAGCTTGACGACACCGTCGGCCGAAGCATGGGCCCGCAGCCGCACGTCGATGGCAGCGGGCACCACCCCTTCGATGTCCGCGGGATCGACGCTGACCCTCTGGTAGCGGCCCGAGAGGCCAGCGAAGCCCTCGAGCACGACGCGGTCCTGGGCTCCATCCAGGCTCAGCCTGAAGGCGTTTTCCCAATTTGAGGCAGCCTCGGAAAGGGCGGCCCGCCTGGCCCGGGAGTCCTCCGGGGCCACTCGCTCTTTCATGTCCCAGGCCGCGGTTCCCGGCCGGGCGGAGAAGGGGAAGACGTGGATCTTCGTGAAGCCGGCCCGCTCCGCGGTCCGGAGCGTCTCCGCGAAGTGCGCATCGGTCTCCCCGGGGAAGCCCACCAGGATGTCGGCGGTGAACGCTGGCCGGTCCAAGCGGTCACGGATCCGATCACAGGACGCGAGATACTCGGAGACCGTGTACCAGCGATTCATGGCTTTGAGCACGGGGTCGGAGCCCGACTGCATGGGCATGTGGAGATGGGAGGCGATTCGGTCGGGTCGGTCCGCCATCAGGCGAACCATGGGGTCGTCCACCTCGGTGGCCTCGATGGAGGAGACCCGGAGGCGCCATTCGATGGGGGATCCGCCTTCGTCCAGGACCTTGACCTCGATCAGTCGCCTGAGGAGCTCCGCAAAGGTGGAGCCGATATCGAGGCCCCAATGGCCAATGTGGATGCCGCAGAGCACGACTTCGACGTGCCCAGCCTGGACGAGGCGGCCGACCTCAGCGCAGAGCTCGTCCGCGGAGCGGCTTTGGCTCTTGCCCCGGACTTTCGGGATGATGCAGAAGGCACAGGCCTTGTCGCACCCGTCTTGGATCTTCAGGAAGGCCCGCTTATGGCCCGCGAATTCGGTGATGCCCGCGGGGATGCCGAGCTCCTCTGGGCCCACTTCGTGGCCGATCTGGCGCAGGAAATTGACCGGGGCCTTGGCTTCCCCGTTGCCGAGCACCCATTCCACACCCGGCAGCTCGGCCAGGACCTCTGGCTCGGATTCTGCGAGGCAGCCGGTGATGGCGATTTTGGCGTCCGGCGTCTCGCGATGGATCCGCCGCACCAGCTGGCGGGCCTTGCGACCGGCCTCTGCGGTGACGGTGCAGGTGTTCACGACCACGAGATCCGCCTGGTCAGCGGCTTTGGCGGATCCCGAAACTTCGATCAGGCCCCGGCGTAGGAGCGCTTCGCGCAGGACCTGGGTGTCGTACTGGTTCGCCTTGCAGCCGAAGGTGACGAAGCGTACCGATCCTGCTGTCTTCGAAGGGTCTTCGTGGCTCATCACCCGCCAGCGTATCAGGCATCTACACTCTTCCGCTATGACACACGGACGGCGCATCGACAGCCGAAGGGACGGAGCGTCCGCCCTCGGATTTAAGCGGCCCCCTTTCGCGGGGGCACGCAGGGGCGCGGGTCCTGTCCTCGCGGGCCTCGCTTTGCTCCTCGCGGGCTGCGGCGACGATCCAGATGCCACGGTGCCAGCGGCCGGGGCAGGGACCAGGGCCGGGGGCCCGGTCGCGTCCTCAGCGGAGCGCCGGGATAGCCGCCCGGATGCCGTGGAGGCCCGCCGGCTCCTTGGGCTCGGACGCGCGGACTTGGCACGGCCCCTGGTCGAGGGACTCAGCGAGACCCTTCCTGTGGAGGGGCCGCTTCTGATGGCGCGCCTGACATTCCTGGAGGGGGATGAGGGCGCCTGGTTGCCCTTGGTGGAAAACTCCCGTGCCCAAGATCCCCGCGACCCGCGGCCTTACGCGGCCGCCGCGGAGATTTACGCCTCCATGGACCGGCGCCTTGCGGCCAAGGAGGAGATCGAGCGCGGTATCAACGCTGTGGGGGCCCAGACGCCGGAGCTGCAGCGGGCCGTGGGGATCCTGCGCATCGTGACTCCGGGCATGGGCAAAGCGGGGCTCGACACCCTTGAGGCCGCGCGGCGGGCGGACAGCCGGCTGCCGTTCATGGAGCGGCCCCTGGGGCAGGCGTACTTCCTGAGCGCTAAGCGTGCTTTGGCGGAGGGGAGCGGGGCCTTGGCCCTGGAGCGGGCGGTCAAATCCCTGGACTTCGACCCTGACGACCTCGACGCCCTTGAGTTCTACGGGCGCGTCGTCATCAGCGAGGAGAAGGACCACGACAAGGGACTGAAGATCCTCGAGGACGTCTACAGGCGGGGGAAGCCGATCGGGCCGGAGCTTGGCAAGTTCCAGTGGGCGGCAGGTCTCCAGGCGCAGGTGAAGGGAGATCCCACGAAGGCGCGCTTGCGTTACCTGCGCGCCCGCGAGCTGGGGGATGTCCAGGTCAACCAAGGCACCGCCCTCGACTTCATGGACGGCCAGTCCGACGCTTGCTTCGATCGTGCCGTCGAGCGGGTGCTGGAGGGGGATGATACGGGGGCCAAGGTGGCCCTCGCGGAGGGCATCGGCCTGCGCCCGGACGAGGCCGGGGCGCGCAGATTGTTCGCGACTCGCTTGGCCGAGCGTGCTGAGACGGCCCTTGGCGAGGGGCGCGAATCCGAGGCCGTGAGCCTCTTGTCCGCGGGACTGCACATGGACCGGGACGCGCCGGCGGTGGCCCACGTGAGCGCTTCGCTGTATTTCGACAAGGCTTTCAGCGCCGCGGAGAAGGGGGACGCTGAAGGGGCGATTGAGTTCGCTGGGCAGGCGGCCCGCTACGCGCCGCAGGATTCGATGATGTGGCTCTTCCTCGGGGACTTGCAGTTCGCGACGAAGGACTACCGTGGCGGCGCCGACTCCTTGGAGCGCGCGGCGGCATTGTCCAAGGCGAGCGAGGAAACGGTGGACCTTGCCACGAGCCTGAAGCTCGCGGAGTGCCTGCACCGAACAGAGCGATCTGAGGACGCGATTCGCGTGCTTGGTAAGGCGATCGCCGTTGCGGAGGCTGCGGTCACGGAGGACAGTCCAGGCCAGCCACTGGGGCGTGCGCGGGCCTACCTGGGGCAGATCCGGCGCGAGTCAGATTGATCGCGGGGGGGGGCTTGAGACGTTGTTGGGGATGAGGGAGTGCCCAGCGCCGGAGGCGCTGATGTGTGGCTGTGGCTAGCCGCGGCTGACGCCTTCGGC
>CAJXRJ010000803.1 GCA_913058555.1 uncultured bacterium | reverse complement strand
AGCGTCAGATGTGTATAAGAGACAGACGTAGAGGCGCTTGCGGAGCCGCTGCGCCGGGCGAACCCGGACCTCCGCGTGATCCTCGCCACGGCGCCGAAGATCGCCTACGACTCCCCCGGCCTCACTGAGTCCGATACCGAGGACATGCAGCGTCGGATCCCGCGCCTCGCCGAGATTCGCGCCCAGATGCGCCAGATCGCCAGGTCGACGGAGAGCTTCGAGTTCGTCGATCTCTCCCGCCAGCTTGAAACGGCTCACTACATCGATGGCTTCCACCCGAACGCCCAGGGCGCCGACCACCTCGCGGTCCGCTTCGCAACGGCCGTCCAAAGCCGCCTCGTGAACCGCAGCGAGCTCCGCCCGAGCCTCGAGAAAGCGACCGGCAAGCTCGCAGGTGGCACTTTCCAAGGGCTCGAGACCCTGACCTTCGATCTCGAAGGTCACGGCCAAGCCAAGGTCACAGTGCTCCAGCCAGAGCGCGCCCTCGAGGGACTGCCGTGGGTGTATTTCCCGGGCAAGCTCGACACCGATTCCACGTGGGCCGTGGAGCTCGCGGACCGGGGCTTCCACGTGGTCTTGGCCGAGTCAGACCGCACATGGACGACCCTGCCGGTGGAGATCGGCGCCACCCTCCAGCGGGCGGGCTTCTCCGGCGGCATCGACGGACGGACGATCATGGATCAGGAGAACCCCGGAGCTGTCACCCGTGCGGCCCTGCGCCTTGTGGGGGCATCCTCGGATGAAGCCTACCCGTCGACCAGGCCGCGTTCGGGCGTCGCCCTTGACCAAACGGCCAACTGGAGCCCGTCCGACACCTGGGACTCCGTCTCGATGGTGCTCGACTACATCGCCCAGCGGATCCGCCACATGGACGCATTGTTCGTGGGCGGCACAACCGTGCAGGACCTCACGGGACACATCCACCGCGCCGCACAGCCGGGCCGTGGCCGCGCCTTCGATGAGCTCGCAGGACCGCGGCGCGCCGCATCCTTCGGCGTCTCCGGCGAGCGCACCGAGCACCTGCTCTGGCGCATCGCCCGCGGCACGTTCGACCCCATGACCCCGAACACCGTGGTCGTGCACGTGGGCGCCCACAACATCATCGATGCGAACCACTCGGTCCATGAGACGTTCAACGGCGTCCTGCGCGTTGTCGACGGCCTGCAGCACCGCTACCCGGGAGTCCGGATTGTCGTGTGCACGCCCCTTCCCGCGAACGCGCCCACGGATAGCTACGTATTCCACGCCGTGGCGTCCCTCAGGGCCGAGATCATCCGCCACAACTTCGGCCCGGGTGTCCGAAAGGCAGACACGGGTGCGCCGTTCGCGAATACGGACGGGTCCCTGCGAACGACTCTGTCGCCCGACGGCATGATCCTCACCCCGGAGGGCCGGCGCATCTTCCTCGGGGAGATCCGGGCGATCCTCGATCCCCTCCTGAGCTTCTAGGGGCTCGCCAAGGAAACTCCGAATGCAGCAACGGCGCCCGCGAAGCTCGGGCGCCGTTGCTGCATTCGGAGTTTTTCGTCGGGTGGGTAGGCGCCACGGATGGGCGAGCCTGGAAGACGCAGCGCCGAGCTGCCTGTAGGGTGCGGGGCCCTTCGCCACCCAGCGCCACGCCCCTCTTCATGTTGATCCACGCCCTTCTCCTCAGCCTCCCGCTCCTTTCGCCCCTTCCGCAAGGACCCGAAGCCCCTGCGACCGAGCTGGCGCAAAGCGGGCTCGAAACGGATGAGCTTTCAGCGGCACGCGCGGTCTTCGACGCGAACATCGCCGCGATCCAGGGTCGCAACCGCGAGGCGTACCTTGGGACCTACCTGGAGTCGGAGAGGTTGGTTCGCTCCGGCGGAACGGGCTTCAGCCTCGGGTGGAAGGAGCTAGCCGAGGGCGTCGCCGCCACGGGCAGCGACGACTGGCCCGCACAGCTCCTCGCGCGGGACCTGCGGCTCACCTGGATCCGCGAAGGCCTTGTGTACGGGACCTACCGGTACCGCGTTTCGTTCGACGGTTCCGAGTGGGTCGAAGGGCTCTCGGAGCGGCTCTTCGCGAAGACGAGTAGCGGCTGGAAGATCGCGTTGACCACCGCCTTCGAGGTTACCGAGTCCACGCCCTCCCCGCCCGTGGCGCTGGTCGGCGGCACCGTACACGACGGTACCGGCGCACCCGCCTTATTGGACGCAGTCGTGCTCCTGCGCGACGGCAAGATCGAGGCCGTCGGGCCGAGGGGCGAAGTCGCGATCCCGAGCGGCATCGACATCGTTGACTGCACGGGCCAGCACATCACGCCGGGTCTCATCGATACCCACGTGCACTACAGCCAAACCGGCTGGGTCGACGGCCGCCCCGACGCCGCCAACGTGCGCGAGGCGTATCCCTACGAAGCCGCCATGGCCGCGAACGAAGCCCACCCGGACCGCTTCCACCGAGCGTTCCTCGCGAGCGGAGTCACCGCCGTCTTCGACGTGGGCGGCTACCCCTGGACGCGCACCCTGCCCGCCAAGACGGAGCTCTCCCGCGAGGCCCCCCACGTCGTGGCCACCGGCCCCTTGCTCGCCAACCTCGACCCCGGCCTGAACCTGGTGGACCGCAGCCAGATGATCGTGCCCGACTCTCCCGAGACGGCCCGCGCCATGGTGCGCAGCCACGCCGCTTCGGGCAGCCAGGCCATCAAGTACTGGTACGTCGTCCAGGGCCGCGGGGACATCGAAGCCAAGGCGCCGTTGCTCCTCGCCGCCGGCGACGAAGCCCAGAAGCTCGGCCTGCCCCTCGTCGTGCACGCCACCCAGCTCGAGTCCGCCCGTATCGCCGTGGCCGCCGGCGCCAAGCTCCTGGTCCACAGCGTCGACGACCAAGCCGTTGACGATGCCTTCATCCAGGCGTGCCTCGAACAGGGCACGAGCCTCTGCCCCACCCTCACCGTCTACGCGGGGTACTCCCAGGTCTACCTGGGCGAGGTTGGCCCCGAGGTCCAATCCCAGCTGCCGTTCGTGCACCCGACCGTCCAAGCGAGAGTCCTCGCCACGACCGACCTCCCCGTGCGCGGCAGCCCCAAGGTCCTCCGCGCCAGCCTCGACGCCCGCACCAAACGCCGCGAGGCCGTCATGTTCGCGAACCTCAAGCGCCTGCACGATGCCGGCGTCCCCATCGTCATGGGCACCGACGCCGGCAACCCCCTCACCCTCCACGGCCCCTCCGTCTTCCCCGAACTGGAAGCCATGCAAGCGGCCGGCCTCACGCCTGTCTCTTATACACATCTCCGAGCCCACGAGACTAGGCATGATCTCG
>CAJXRJ010000802.1 GCA_913058555.1 uncultured bacterium | reverse complement strand
TATCGTCGGCAGCGTCAGATGTGTATAAGAGACAGCGAAGACCCCCTGCAACTCCTTCGGCGGCCCAGGGAGCACGACGACGCTCGCCCCGCCCGGGTGCTCGGCCCGGAAACCCGGAGCCGTCCCGAAGGCATTGGGAACCCGCGCGGCGCCCTTCGGCAGAAGGGCCTGCCGGCGGTTCGACTCGAGCACCGGCCGCCCCGAGCGCTCGAACCACCCGCGCACCTCTGCCCAAGCCTCTTCGGACTCCACGATCTCGGCTCCGACGCCCTTCGCCACGCCGTGACGGGTCACATCGTCCAAGGTCGGGCCAAGCCCCCCGGAGACAAACACCAGCTCCGCACACCCCGCCGCTCGACCGACGGCCTCCGCGATGTCCTCTTCGTCATCACCCACGATGAAGACCCGCGTGACCGAGCGCCCAAACTCCATCATCCGGCTCGCCAGATAGGGCGCGTTCAGATCCGGATGGGCGCCCGCGAGAAGCTCATCCCCCACGGACACGATCGCGACCGAGCTAGAGGAGACCTCCGAACCAGGAGCCGTCATGCGACGGCACTCGCTTCGTCATCGATCGCGAGTTCTGGGTCCGGCTCTTTCCAAACAAGCCGCGACACCCAGTAGCCAATCTCCCAGAGGATCATGGTGGGCCCCGCAAGCAGCACCTGCGTGAAGGGATCTGGGGGCGTGATGATCGCGGCGAGGACCAGCGCGAGGATCGCGGTGTGGCCGCGGTACTTGGCGTAGGTCGCCGGATTCACAAGCCCTGTCCGGCTGAGCGCAACCTGGAAGATCGGGAGCTGAAAGATCACGCCGAGGGCCAGGGTGAGGCTGCGCAGGAACTGGAAGTAGTTCTCGTAGTCCACGATGCGCGGGAGGATCTTCACCGCGTCGAGGCCATCCGCTTGGGTGAAGTAGATGGCAGCGGGCACCATGAAGTAGAAGCCGAAAACGTTGCCCGCGAGGAACAGGAGCAGGCTCGGGGGCAGGCTCATGTAGACGACCCGCTTCTCGCGCTTATAGAGGCCCGCTGCAATGAACATCCAGATCTCCCAAAGGAAGATCGGGCCTGCGATGAAGAGCGACAGGTAGAAGCAGATCCTGATCGCAACAAAGAACGGCCCGCCGGAACCGAGGGTCGTGAGCTCTTGAAGCGTCTTGTCAGCATCCTTCAACGTCAGGACATCCTTGCCCTCGGCGTCTTTCGTGACGGTGAAGTACGTTTCAACGTCGATGTCCGAGTTGTTCTCGACCAGGGCCAAGCGGCCCTCATGGAGCTTGTGGTGGAGCTCTTCCCAAGCGACGGCGTGGGGCCTCTGGATGAACTCCTGGACGGGGCCCCGATTCATGTAGAGCACCACAAAGGCCACGACGAAGGCGATGGCTCCACGGAACAGCCGCCCCCTGAGCTCCTGCAAGTGCTCACTCAGCGTCATCCGCGAGTCTTCGATCGTATCGTCGCCAGCCTCGCCGACGGGAACGCCGACGGTATCGCCAACGGGGACGCCGGCGGGGACGTTCGGCTCTTCGATTTCAGGTGCCATGTAGATGCAAGGAGGGCGGTCATTCAAACCGGATGACCGCCCTCCCATTGTCGCTCGACGGCGCCGTTAGCTCAACTACCGAACCCCTTCGGCGCCGAAGCACCTCCGCCCCGAAGGAGCGTGGGACGCAAGTCCCGGGAGGCCCCGTCAGGGGCCGACCCAGAAACATCAGTACTGCAGGCGCTTTGATCCTTCCGGATCAACGCCGGAAATACCGCGAGCCCCCGTCAGGGGGCTCGCCAGCAACGTCAGTGTTTGCGTCGCTTGATCCTCCCGGATCAACGCCGGAAATACCGCGAGCCCCCGTCAGGGGGCTCGCCAGCAACATCAGTGTTTGCGTCGCTTGATCCTTCGGATCAACGACGGAAATACTGCGTGACGTCGCGCATGGGCACGACGAGGACGCCGCGGTCGCGGGCCTCAGCGTAGATCGGAAGCTGCTCAACCTTGAGCGGAGCTTCCAGGGGCTCGCCCTCTTCGTCGACGAACATCGGGCCGCCGGTGATGAGGAAGTCGGTGGTGTTGCTCAGCTCGTCCTGGATGGTGATGCCGATCTCCTTCATGAGGATCTCGAGCTCCGGACGATTGTAGATGCCGTCAATGGAACCAGCGAGGACGGCGTTGCGCAGACCCTTCGGCTCGTAGAGCGGGTTGAAGAGCAGGTCGCCGGGGACGATCGGCTGGCCGAGGGGATCGACCATGTCGAAGACCGTGACCTCGGAAAGGTCAGGACCGACGTTCGTCACGGTGCAGAAGCCCTTCGCGACGCTGGGGTCGGCGCCGGGGCGGCCGCTGACGATGCGGAACGTGGTGCCTTCGCTGAGGCGATCCGACGACGTCAGGTTGATGAAGCCGAGGCCGTACTTGAGGCTGACGCCGGAGATCTCGCCGTCCGGCTTCTCCGAGCGCTTCGCGATCATCATGATGCGCTCAGTGGCCTGGCGCTTGATGCTGGCCGCGATCTTCTTGGACTCGGCGAGGCTGCGCTCGGTGTCGCGGGTCGTGTCCGTGAGGGCGGTGACCTGATCGGTGTAGTTGTTCACTTCCGTGCGAAGGTCTTCGCTGGCGGACGTGAGGCGCGAGATCTCAGACTCGCTGGTGTCCTTGAGGTCGGAGAGTTCGCTGCGGAGCGCGGCGATCTGCTCGTCCTTGTCGGACTCCATGGCGTCCTTCGCCTGGCGCTCGGCGGCCACTTGGCCCTCGAGCTCCTTGATGCGGTTGGCGTTCTGCCCGATCTTCTGGAGCTGGGTCGAGTACGCGGACTTCACCAGGGGGATGAGATCCTGGAAGGTCTTCGCCGGCTCGGTGTCGGGGAATGCGGCCTTGAGGTCCTCAAAGCCGGCCTTGGCGGCAGCGACATCCGAGGGAATCGTGGCGGCGTCTTCCGTGAATCCCAAAACCTCGGAACGCTCGGAGAGTCCGACGTTTCCTTGGGAGAGACGATCAACGGCGGCATCGCGCTCTTGATTGGCCGAGGCGAGCTCACGCTTCGCCACGGCAGCCTCGTCCTGGGCGATGAACGCGTAGGTCACGGCCACAGCCAGGAGAACGAAGGCGACGATCAGCCAGACGGCGCTGATGCGGGCGGCGCCGCGGCGGGCGGAAAGCGGGAGTGAGGTCTTCGTGCGCATATGCGTGAAACGGGGAGCCTAAGGCGTCCATTCGATGGCCTGGTGCACGCTTGAGGTCGCCAGAGGGCGCATCAGCGGTCAGCCTGTCTCTCATACACATCTCCGAGCCCACGAGA
>CAJXRJ010000801.1 GCA_913058555.1 uncultured bacterium | reverse complement strand
TACGAGATCATGCCTAGTCTCGTGGGCTCGGAGATGTGTATAAGAGACAGCGAGGGCACGGTCGGACGCCGAAAGCCCGAGTCCTGGACCGACCTGGTCGAAAAGCTCCTCCACGGTGGCGCGGCACCTGCGCCCATGCTCCGTGTCCAGACCGAGTCGTTCCAGGAATGCCGACGCACTGTGCTCGCGCACATCTTCGTGGTGAATCCGCCCGAGCAAGTCGTGTAGAACGCCCTCGCGCAGTGCCCCCTTGGACGGGCGCATCTCCTCCACCTTGAGACTCTTGAAGACGGCGCGCAGGATCGCAACGCCGCCGGCGAAGACAAGCTCGCGGTCCGGCCGAAGCCCCTCGAGCTCCAGCCGCTCTGCGCGTTTGGTGTCAATCAGGAGCGTGCGCAGCTTCTTCAGGTCGCCGCGCATGATGGTCCCTGTGCCGAGCCCAAGGCCCTCGAGCACGGCGGCCGTTGATCGAATGGTCCCGCTCGACCCGATGGCGTGGTCCCATTGGCCCGATTGGTACAGCTGCGCAATCGGCTCGAGTTCGATCCGTGCGGCGAGCTCCGCTTGCTCGAAAGCCTCCGCGGTCATCTGCCCACCGGGGAAGAAGCGCTGGCTCCAGGTGACGCAGCCCATCGTGAGGCTGTCGCCGCGCTCGGAAACGAATCGGGTTCCGAGCATGCACTCGGTGCTCCCGCCGCCAATATCCACGACCAAACGACGACCGTCGTCGTCCCCGAGGGCGTGGGCCACGCCGAGGTACACAAGGCGCGCCTCCTCCCGGCCGGGCAAGACCTCAATGGGCGTGCCCAGCGCTTCGGATGCCCGCCGCAGGAAAGCCTCGCCGTCCCGGAGCCGCCGGAACGTCGCCGTGCCCACCGCGCGCACACGGGCGCCGGGTACGACCTCAAGCCGCTCTCCGAACCGCTGTAGCGTCGCCAGTGCCCGCGCTTGGACCGATCCTTCCAGGCGTCCACGGTGAAGACCCTCCGCGAGAGCGACCCTCTCACGCAGCTTGTCGATCACGACCGGTCGTCCGTCCACTTCCCTCGCCACCACCAGGTGGAACGAGTTCGACCCAAGGTCCACGGCGGCCAACGCGGCGTCGTCGATGGGCTCTTCATTCATCAGGCAGCCTGGAATAGGTTCAGGAGAGCAACGAACGCAGACGTTCGACCTTGTCGAGGGCAGCGCCCGAGTCCAAGGCCTTAGTGGCGGCATCGACGCCCTCGGCGATGGTGAGGCAGCGCCCACTGGCCTTCAGCATGAGGGCGGCGCTGAGGAGCGTCGCGTTGCGTGCGGAGCCGTGATCACCGGCGAGAACCGACCGGGTGACCGCGCCGGCCTGCTCGCAGAGGGCGGGATTGTCCGAGGCTCCGAACCCATCTTCCGAGGGGCCAAAGAGCGGAAGTTCGGGGTCCTCGCTCATGTCGAGGCCGAAGTCCGCGGGTTCCACGGTGACGGAGACGAGGTGGTCGCCATCGATCTCGATCCCGCGGGTGCGCTTTCTCACGGACGGGACAATGCCCCCTTCGAGCCCCTGGAGGGCCACGCCTCGGCGGTGACCGAGGCCCTTGAGAACCTCCACGGCCGTGCCCAGCACAGGCCCGTTCTGGGCGCCAATGAGGATGGCGGCGCCCGCGGGCGCGATCAGCTTTTCGAGCGTGGACAGCGGGGTGCGAATCACCATGTCCCCGCGCACTTTCCTAAGCGCGAGCAGGGGCGGGCAAAGACCGGACACCGAAACAGCTGCGAAGCCAACCTTGGCAACCCAGTCTTCCGCTTCGGAGGGGTCCCAGGTCATGGAGAGTCCGAGGGACTCCAGCACGTTGGCGGCGGTCAAGCCCCGGCGCGGTGGGACGCAGCGATCCGAGACGACGAGCACGCGGGCCCCCGCAGCAGCCGCCACAAGGCCCGCCGCCACCTCGAGGGGCGGGATGGTTTCGTGCCCATCCTGGGGCGGCGAAACGGACACCAGCCCATTCATCCCCATGCAGGGGATACGGGACTGGGCGCGCACGGCCATGGCCATGCCCATGAGCTCCTCGGTCGTGACACCCTTCCACCGAAGGGTGATCAGGAACGACGCGATCAGCGAGGCGGGTTCGGATCCGTGGAGGATCGACGTGAAGGCCTGGGAAGCTTCCTCGCGCGAGAGATTCCTGGCGCGTTGAGGGCTCGACCCAAGGGATCGCATGATGCGGCGGAGAACCATAGAAGCCGCCGAGTGTAGCGCCTTTGCCCCCTACAGAGAGCGGCCAGCGTCGGGGTTCCGACGCTGGCCGCTCTTGAGGGTGCTGGGATTCGGATCGATCAGACCTTGTCGTCGTCCTTGTCGTCGCCTTTGTCGTCGTCCCCGTCACCTTCGGGCTCGTCTTCGCCCTCGGTCTCTTCGGGATCCTGGGCGTCTTCCTCACCGGCGTCCTCCTTGGACTCCGGGGCAAGGGCGGACTCGGGCCGGGGGCGGATGTGCGCGAAGAACATCTCCTCCTGCTTGTCGTAGACGATCTCCCCGTCGACGATCGCCCATTGGACGAAGGTCTGGTAGTGGAGCAGGTCGCCGTCGGTGACGATCAGGTCGGCATCCTTGCCAACCTCGATGGACCCGATGCGGTGCCCGAGGCCGAGGACCCGGGCCGCCTGGATCGTGATGGACTCGAGCGCCGCTTGCTCGGGCAACCCGCCGCGGATGGCGAAGCCTGCCTCGATCGGTAGGTGCAGGAGGTCCTGTCCCACGATGCCGCCGAGGGAGATTCCCCGGGACGCTGGAACGACCACCACGGGGACGCCGTGGGCGTGCAGCTTGGCGGCATTCTCGATGCTCGTGCCGTTGTCTTTCACACGGTTCTCCTGGGCGCCCCGGCGGTTACGCGGGGTCACGATGGCCGTGACACCAGCGCGGCCGAGCTCCGCCGGAATCGTCCAGCCCTCGTTGACGCCTTCGATGATCGGACGGAAGCCGAACTTCTGGGCGAGGCGGGCGATCTCGAGAAGATCGGTGCGGTCGTTGGCGCTGAACTTCGGGCGGATCTCGCCGCGAAGGATCCGCACGGAACGATCGTCCACGCCCTTGCGGGACGGCTCCTTCAGGTCCTTGTTGGAGCGCTTCAGCTTCTCGTACTTGGCGTAGTCCCGAAGGTACTTCGCTGCCCGCGCGAAGTTCTCGTCGACCTTGAGCTTGCCCTGGGGGTTGCCGTTGGAATAGCTCAGGGAGTCAAAGGCCGACGACTTGATGACGAGGTCTTTGACCTGTCTCTTATACACATCTGACGCTGCCGACGATATGCAGTGTGTAG
>CAJXRJ010000800.1 GCA_913058555.1 uncultured bacterium | reverse complement strand
CGGCAGCGTCAGATGTGTATAAGAGACAGGCCCCTGCTCGTCTATCAGGCCCTGGATGAACGCCACCCCTACGCCTCCGATCGCCTTTGGAGCTTCGTCCTCGAGGGCGCACGGGACCTCAGCCAAGACTTGGCGGCCCGGGGCATCCGCTACGCCTTCCACCTGCCGAGGCCCGGCCACCGCGTCGACGCCCTCCGGGCCCTCAGCGCCAGGGCCGCGGTCATCGTCACCGACGTCCACCCCGTCGAGCCGATTCGCACGTGGACGCAGCGCCTCGCCGAAGCCCCCGGCGCGGCCCCCATCGTGGAGGTCGATGCTTCGTGCGTGGTGCCCGTGACCTGCACGACCGAAGCCATCGGGCGCGCCTTCACGTTCCGGAAGACGACGGCGAAAGAACGCAAACGCTGGATCGGTTGGGAGCCCGAAGAGGGCGACGCCCCGGCGCCCTACGGGGGCCCCCTACCCTTCGAGCCGCTCCCCCTCGGCCCCGACTTCCAACGCCAGCAAATGGGCGCCCTCATCGCCAGGTGCCGCATCGACCACGGCATCGCACCCATCCCCGGGACCCCGGGGGGAACGCGGGCGGCCCAGGCGCGATGGGAGGCCTTCCGCGACGCGGACCTCGCCCGGTACGCCCGGGATCGCAACGACCCGCTCCGGGACGGCGTCTCGCGCATGTCGGCCTACCTGCACTTCGGCATGGCCTCGCCTTTCACACTCACCGCCGAAGCCCACGCCATCGGTGGCCCGGGCGCGGCCAAGTACCTCGACGAGCTGCTCGTGTGGCGCGAGTCCGCTTGGCACTTCTGCCACCACACCCACGATCTGGACACCACCGCGGCTCTGCCGGCGTGGGCCCAAGAGACTCTGCGTCAACATCGCGAAGACCCGCGCCCCGCGCTCCATTCGTGGGATACCCTCGCCCACGCACAAACCGGCGACGCCCTTTGGGATGCCATGCAGACCTCGCTCCTGCGCCACGGCGAGCTGCATAACAACCTACGCATGACCTGGGGCAAGGCGGTGCTCCCCTGGACCCCCGACGAACACGTCGCCCTCGAACGTCTCCTCGATCTCAACCACCGATACGCCCTCGATGGCCGCGACCCGGCCTCTTACGGCGGCATTCTTTGGTGCCTCGGTCAATTCGACCGCCCCTTCCCTCCCCCCCGGCCCATCCTTGGGAGCGTGCGCGAGCGCACGACCCAAACCCACTCGGAGCGCATCGACTTGGACACCTACCGAGACCAAACCTCCCGCCCCGCCGGCGATAGCACGGCACGCTTCGCCATCGTCGGCGCAGGCATCGCTGGCCTGAGCGCCGCGCGCGCGCTCCACGACGCGGGCCACCACGTGGAGGTCTTCGACAAGGGCCGCGGCGTCGGCGGCCGGACGTCCCTGCGGCGCCACGACCCCTTCGCCTTCGATCACGGCGCCCAGTACTTCACGGCCCGGGATCCTCGCTTCCGCCGCTTTGTGGATGCCTGGGTCGAGGAGGGCGTCGTGGCCCCCTTCGATGCGCGCCTCGCCGTCATCGACACGCCGGGCGATATCCGGCCCCGCTACGGCGACGCGGACTCCCCGCCGGATCGTTTCGTGGGCGTGCCGGGCATGAACGCCATGGCCGTTCGGATGGCCAAGGGCCTCAACGCGCGGGTGTCGTCCCAGGTCGAAGCGTTCACCGCAAACGCCGACTCCGGCAAGTGGTCCCTCGAGCTGAAAGACGGCGCCGCCATGGGGCCCTTCGACTGGGTGCTCGTGACCGCGCCGCCGCCCCAGACCGCCCAGCTCGTCGCGGCGTCCCCGTCCCTGCGCGCCGTGGCCGAGTCGGTCCCCATGACCCCCTGCTGGGCCGCGATGGTCGCCTTCGACGGGCCGCTCCCCGCGGACTTCGACGGCGCCTTCATCAACACCGGCCCGCTCTCCTGGGCCACGCGCAACTCCAACAAGCCCGGCCGCCCCCCCGGCGACGCGTGGGTCCTGCACGGCTCCGCGGAATGGACGGCGGCGAACCTCGACCTGAGCAAAGAGAGCGCCGCCGCCCTTCTGGTCGAGGCCCTCGCGCGCGCCACGGACCAGCTGCTCCCGCCCATCCTGCACCAGGACGCCCACCGCTGGATGTACAGCGCCGCCGCTCCGCCCCGCGAGGACGAAGCCCACGTGGACGCTGAGCGGCGCCTTGGCATCGCCGGCGATTGGCTCGGCGGCTCCAAGGTCCAGGGCGCCTGGCTCTCGGGCAGAGCCCTCGCCGGCCGCGTCCTCGGCTCCCTCTAGCGATAGTTGCGGTGCAGGTACCCGAACCGTCCGAACGTATCGACGCCCACATCGGGGCTGCCGGGCACGACCGAATCGAAGGCGTCCGCGCCGATGTCCTGTAGGACCATCGAGCGCAGCTGACCCACAGGGGAGCCGCTCCACGGCTGTTCCTGGATGCGCGGATGGCTGCCGCTCACGGCCCGCAGCAAGAACGCGGCGCTGACGCGCGCCTCCATGGTCGGCTCCGGCTCCCGGAGCCTCGCGACCGCCCCCGCGATCATCTTTTCCGGGTCGGCGAAGGCACCCGGGCGCCAGGCGAAGTACGGCATCGGATCGACCCCGAGCCAGTGCACCGAGCCGCGCCGCGTGGCCGCCACAAGGCCCTCACCGTCCGGGGTCCAGACGATCGCGTGGGCGGCTTCTTTGCCGAACTCGTGGCGCAGGATCTCCTCGCCCATGGGGTAGGTCCACACGCGCACCGCGCCCTCGTCGTCCACGGTGACCGCTCGCCCGGCGGCGCCGTGCACGTCGAAGTCCATGAAGCGAGCGCCGCGGCTCGCCAGGGCGCCGAGCTGACCGAATGAAAGGTCCACCGGCGTGCCCTTCGCGAGGTCCACGGTCACGACGCCGCGAACCGTTCCCGCCATGAGCGCGTAGCCGCGCACGTCATCGATGGTGAGGCTGTAGTTGCGGCCGACTTCCACCGGCTCGGGCCACACCGGCTTGCCGCCATCGAGTTCGAAGCGCTGCAGGAAACCGTCCGCGTCCTGCATGACAAAGTCGGTGCTCCCCGGGACCGGCCTGACGAAGGGCAGGTTGTACCAAGCGCCCGCATCCTTCAGGGTCCCCTCCAAGCGTGGCGGGCCCGTGGGCGCGGCCGAATCCCACGTCCAAAGGTCGATCCGGCGCTGCTCGGGGATCATCCCGGCGGGGCTCCACCAAACGAACATCGCGAGGCGATCCCCCACCCAAATGGACTCCGTGCACTCCTGTCTCTTATACACATCTGACGCTGCCGACGATATGCAGTGTGTAGAT
>CAJXRJ010000799.1 GCA_913058555.1 uncultured bacterium | reverse complement strand
GCCCGACCCGCCGCGCCCCCGAGCAAGTCCCCCGCCACTTTCACCAACTCCACGTCGTCGTAATAGGCGACGCCCCGGCTCTGGCCCCAGCCACCCAGGAGGCAATTGATGGAGACCCGATCGCGACCCGCGGCATGGAATTCCACTTCCACGCGGCGCCAATCCGCCGTGCCCTCAAGGCCCTCCGTGCGCACCGGCTGCGGTGACTGGAGCTCGTGCACGTTGAGGAGCGCGCCGCGCCCCGTCCCGGCGTCGAATCCCTCGACGCGGATCCAGGCAGACAGGCGGTAGGTCGCCGTCGGCTCTAGCTCCACCACCGTGAACATGCTCGAGTCCGCGCCGGCGTCTGACGAGATGCGAAGGGAGCGGTCCCCCGTCCGCGCGACACCTGAAACCACCTCGCTCTGCGCCTTGCCGCTGTAGTGCCGTGGCCGCCAGCCCCGCGCTCCAGCGTCCCGTGCCCCCTCCGACTTCTCCTCGAAGGAACCGTTCCCGATGAGGTTCGTTGCCGGGGCTTCCTCGGCGCCTTGGGCCGCCTCCACCTCGCGGCTGCCGAGCAGCGCCTTCAAGAAGCCAGCGTCATGGGCCGCCCCCGCAATCGTGGCCGCATCCTGGAGCCAACGGTCCCCCGCCGCGTCGGCCTCAAGCAGTGCGCGGTAGGCCGCGGCCCCCGCCTGATCGGACGTGGGCATCTTGGCGAGGGCCAGGAGCGCCGCGAGGCGCACCTTGGCCTGGCCGTCCTGGAGGAGCCCCGACGAGAGGATCAGATCCCGGGTCCATTCCTTGCTGGGCAAGAGCCCGAGCGCGGCGCGGCGCACGCCCCAAGCGGGGCTCCGCAGCGCTTTGACGAGCGCGTCTTCGGCCTTGCCCACGAGTTCCAACGGGAGGTCCGGAGCCGCAGGATCGAAAACCCCAAGTTCGCCGAGGGTGTCAAAGACCCGGAGCCCGTCAAGGGCCCAGAGCGCATGCAAACCCGCCGGGCTGTTGCCGATTCCGTCCAGCCCTGGCCCTCCGGCCAGCTCGAGCAGAGCAGGAACCACATCGAGCTGCCCGCGCTCCACGAGAAGCCGCTGGGCGTGCTGACGGATAAGGAAGTTCGGATCCGTAAGCGCAAAGACAAGGTCCAAGGGCGTGGCGTTCTCGAGGCGCGCATTCACATGCGCCTTGGCCCCCACCGGCACGATGCGCCAGATCCGGCCGCGCGTCTTGTCCCGCAGGTCAGAGATGTACGCGTTGCCGCTCCCCGTTTCAAAGCCGGGGGGCGTCGGGTTGTGCTGGACGATGTAGTTGTACCAGTCGACCACCCACACGGCGCCGTCCGGTCCCACCTCGGAGTAGGTCGGCGCGGTCCACTCGTCGTCGCTCGCGACAAGGTTCCAGCCGTCGCGTGCCACGTAGTCGCTGCCCGAGTGCTCCAGGATGAACTGCCCGGTCGTGTGTCCCGTTGGCGAGTTCACGAAGGCGACGCGGTTCCAGTAGCGCTTCGGAAAGAGCCGCGCGGTGTAGAGCCCGTGACCGGCGGCGGCCGTGTACTTGCCGTGGTAGTCCACCTGGCGCACGCGGGCGGTGACCGGGTGCAGCTCCATGCGCTCCGCGATCGTCTGCAGCGCGCCGGGGATGAGGCCGGGTACGCGCTCGTAGTGGCGCGCGGCCAGGGCCACGTGCACGCTCGGATTGCCGTTGGCCGTCGAGGCAAACACGCTGCCTTCCTCGGAGAAGCCAAGGCCCCAGGTGTTGTTCGTCGTCGACGCAATCACCTCCAGGCCCGACCCATCGGGCTCGAAGGCGAAGATCGCCTGACTGAAGGCGTGGGCCTCCCCGCCCACGGAGCCGCGGAAGCCGCTGTAGCCCACGGTGCCCCAGATGCGGTTGTCCATGCCCATGCGCAGGTTGGACGGTCCCGCATGGGTATCCCCCGTGCCCCACCCGGTGAACAGAACGCTGCGCTCGTCCGCCACGTCGTCCCCATCCGTATCCCGCAAGAAGAGGGTGTCAGGCGCCTGGGTCACGACCACGCCGCCCCGGGCGAAGGTCAGGGACGTCGGAATCGAGAGGCCGTCCGCGAAGACCGTGGAGCGGTCCGCGGCGCCGTCCCCGTCGGTGTCCTCGAGGATCACGATCCGGTCGCGCCCCCCGCCCGTCTTGCGCTCGTTCGGATAGTCCACGGTCTCTAAGACGAAGGCCCGGCCGCGTTTGTCAAAGGCCATGTGAATCGGCTTGCCCTTGAGGAGCGGCTCGGAGGCAAAAAGCCGAGCCTCGAGGCCTGGCGCCACGGCGAGGTGCTCGAGGGACTCCTGGGGGAGAAGCGGCGCCTGCATCGAGTGGCGCGCGCCGGTTCGCTGCCCAGGGACGTAGTCCGGTACCGCGGTGTCGGTCTCGATGAACTCGAGCTCAGGGCGGACGATGGCCTCCGCTGACGGATCCGCCCCCGCGGCCCAGCGCGTTCCCCGTGCGATCAGGTCGATGAAGCCGGGCTGGTTCCAGGTGCGCAGGTCATGGCCCCAGGCGGTATAGAAGACACGCCCCTTCCCCTCGTCGCGGACCCAGGTCCAAGGCTCGTCGCCGGCCCCTCCTGGCTCATCAGCCGAACGTTCGCGCACCGCGAGGATCGTGCGGTCCTCCCCATGGCGGCTGTGCACGTAGGTCTCATCCCAACTGGTGAACGGCTCGTGGCCCTCCATGACGGAGTGCGCGGGCATGACATGGCGCGTGGTGAACGTCCCTGTGCCGTGGCTAGAGAACTGCCCCCCGACGAGCCTGACGTAGGCAGGGGAGTTTTGAAAGCAGAACGAGGCGCAGTGAAGCGCCACGAGGCCGCCCCCGCCCCTTACGAATCCCAGCAGCGCCTCCTCACCACCCTTCGGGAGGCGGACCAGGTTCGCGTAGATCAGCACCGCGTCGAAGCGCTCGAGGTTCTCCGGCTCGAGCGCGGAAACGTCCTCCGTGTACTCAATCTGAATGTCCCGTTCGAAGAGCGGAATGTGGGCCGCCGCCGCCCGCTCCCGGGGAACGTGATGCCCGTTGTCCCCGAGGAAGAGGACCTTGAGGCGCGCCCGGCTGGGCACCTCGGCTCCCTCTGCCTTGGCCGATGCCTGGCCGGGGCCGCCAGCCGAAGCGGCCATGGCTGCCAGCCCGGTCGCAAGACAAGCCGCCACCACCAGCCCAACCGCAGCCCGTGGGAGACTTCCAAGGGCCGCCAGGGGCCCACGTCGTGGATTTGGATTCGATGGGCTCACACAGGGGACCCTATGCTGTCTCTTATACACATCTGACGCTGCCGACGATATGCAGTGT
>CAJXRJ010000798.1 GCA_913058555.1 uncultured bacterium | reverse complement strand
CCATCATGGCGTCCGCGCCCGCCCTGGACCTCGAGTCCCTGCTGCAGCCTATTGCTGGCGATTCGCCTTCGGGTCCCGACCCGCGCGAGGACTCGTCTGGAATTTCGCCCTACTACACCGTCAAAGACGGCCGCAAAGCGGCCCGTGACGATGAACGCCAAGGCCTGTTTGGCGGCGTGATCGCTGGCCAGGAGGCGGAGCGATGGCGACCCGTCGTTCAGTCGGGACCGGCCCTCCTGAAGGAACTTGCAAAAGACCTCGAGATCGCAGCCTTCCTCACCGAAGGCCTCGCCCGCACGAACGGATTCGGCGGGCTCCGCGACGGTTTTGACCTGATGCGCGGCCTGGTGGAGACCTTCTGGGACGGCCTCCACCCCATGCCGGACGAATACGGCATGGAAACCCGCGTGGCGCCCCTGGAGGGCCTCAATGGCCCCGTTCTCCAGAGCCCCATCGCGCGTATCCCCATCACCCAGGGGAGCGATGCAGGACCCTTTGCCACGTGGAACGTCGATCAGGCCGTCGAGCTCGACCGACTGGACGCCAAGGCCAAGGAGGCGCGTATCGCAAGCGGCTCGACCCAGATGGACGAGATCCGCCAAGCGGTCGCCCAGACCAAGCCGGAGTTCTTCGTGCAGCTCATGGAGGACGTGACCGGGGCCATCGAGTCCTGGAAGGCACTTAGCACCGCTATCCAGGAGAAGGCCGGCTCCGACGCCCCCGGCAGCACCGCCGTGCGCGAGGCCCTGGAGGCCACCCAGGGCCGCATCCGATTCATCGCTGGGGACATCCTGGCGAGCCTCGAAGCCGAGGCCGAAGTGGAGGCCGCCATCGAAGGCGACGACGCCGAATCCACGGACGGCGCGGCCCCCAAGGCCAAAGTGGGCGGCCCGATCGCCGACCGCGAACAGGCCTTCAAGGCCCTGAGCCAAGCCGCCGACTTCTTCCGGCGCACCGAGCCCCATTCACCGATTCCGTACCTACTGGACCGCGCGGTCCGTTACGGCCGGATGCCCCTCGCCGAGCTCCTCGCGGAACTCATCCCCGATGCGGGCGCCAGAACCACATTCAACGCCCTCACCGGTGTAGAACCAAAGGAACCGGAAGCCTGATTAGGTTCCGGTAGCGCGTCCGCCACTGCGGTCGTGCGATCCGCCCCCCCTGTCCGTTCTTCGCTAACACCCTGCCCTCTTTATGGCCAGCTCCCAAGACAAGCTCAAGCGCGTACGCAAACCGCGTGTTCACATCACCTACGAGGTCGAGGACGGAGGCGCTCAGGTCGAAACGGAACTCCCGTTCGTCGTCGGCGTTATGGGCGACTTTTCCGGCAACCCGGATCGCCCGCTGCCCTCCCTCAAGGAAAAGAAGTTCGTCCAGATCGACCGCGACAACTTCAACGACGTCATGGCCAAGATCGCCCCTGAGTTGAACCTCAAGGTGGAGAACACCATCGCAGGCGACGGCAGCGAGATGGCCGTGAACCTGAAGTTCAACTCCATCGACGACTTCGAGCCCGCCAAGATCGCCAACCAAGTCGAGCCCCTCAAGCGCCTGCTTGAAACCCGCTCGGCCCTCAACGACCTCCTTGCCAAGGTCGATCGCTCCGAGGAGCTCGAAAGCCTCCTCGAGGGTGTCCTCCAGGACCCCGCGCGCATGGCGCAACTCCAAACGGAACTCGGCGTCGGCGGTGACGCCCCCGCCTCTGACGCCCCGGCCCCTGAAGAAGGAGGTGAGTGATCATGTCTGATATGGAAGCACAAAGTGAGCCCGCGGCCGCCGAGGCCACTGAGCAGACAGCAAGCCTGCTCGACATGGCGATTGGCGCCACCAAGCAAACGGAGCCCGACCGCGCGACGGAGCTGATGAAGGCCCTCGCCGAGCAGGCGAACCAAGGCGTCGTCACCTGGGACAAGAACCTCACCGTCACGTTCACCGAAGCGATCGCCACCATCGACAAGATGGTCTCGAAGCAGCTCGGCGCCGTGATGCACGCCAAAGAGTTCCAGAAGCTTGAAGGCTCCTGGCGCGGCCTGCACCACCTGGTCATGAACTCGGAGACGGGTTCGGGCCTCAAGATCCGCATGTTGAACGCTTCGAAGAAGGCGATCGGCAAGGACCTCGCGAAGGCCGTCGAGTTCGACCAGAGCGAAGTCTGGAAGAAGATCTACGAAGGCGAATTCGGCCAGTCCGGCGGCGAGCCCTACGGCTGCCTGCTCGGTGACTACGAGTTCACCGCCCACCCCGAGGACGTCGAGATTCTTCAGAACATGTCCGGCATCGCCGGCGCATCGTTCGCTCCTTTCATCACGGCCCCCGGCCCGGGCATGTTCGGCTTCGATAGCTGGACCGAGCTTTCCAAGCCGCGCGACCTCGAGAAGATCTTCGAGAGCCAGGAGTACGTCAAGTGGCGCTCCTTCCGCGAAAGCGAAGACTCCCGCTGGGTCTCCATGGTCATGCCGCGCGCCCTCGCGCGTCTGCCCTACGGCGAGTCCACCAAGCCGATCGACGAGTTCAACTTCGAAGAAGTCAACGTGGACGACGGCGGCACGACCGGCGCCATGGGCCACGATGACTACACGTGGATGAACGCGTCGTACGTCATGGGAACGACCCTGACCCGCGCCTACGCCGAGCACGGTTGGTGCACGGCGATCCGCGGCAAGGAAGGCGGCGGTATCGTCGAGAACCTGCCGACCCACACGTTCACGACGGACTCTGGCGACAGCGACCTTAAGTGCCCGACGGAGATCGCCATCACGGACCGCCGTGAGGCCGAGCTCTCGAAGGTCGGTTTCCTCCCGCTCTGCCACTACAAGAACACCGACCACTCGGTCTTCTTCGGTGCCCAGACGACCCAGAAGCCGAAGAAGTACGACGACCCGGATGCGACCGCCAACTCAGAGATCTCGGCCCGTCTGCCGTACCTCATGGCGACGTCCCGCTTCGCTCACTACCTCAAGGTGATGGCGCGCGACAAGATCGGTTCCTTCATGGAAGCGAGCGACTGCCAGCGCTGGCTCAACAACTGGATCCAGAACTACGTCAACGCCAACGAGAACTCCGGCCAGGACATGAAGGCCAAGTTCCCGCTGCGTGAGGCGAGGGTGACCGTCGAGGAGATCCCCGGCGCCCCCGGTTCCTTCAACGCTGTCGCCCACCTGCGCCCCTGGCTGCAGATGGAAGAGCTGACGACGTCGATGCGCCTCGTCGCGAAGATCCCGGCGGCCAAGTGACAAACCGCCCCCCGCGCGGCCTGACGGGCCCGCGGGGGGATGGTCTGCCCCACCAGCCAGCGG
>CAJXRJ010000797.1 GCA_913058555.1 uncultured bacterium | reverse complement strand
TCATGCCTAGTCTCGTGGGCTCGGAGATGTGTATAAGAGACAGGCGCTACATCTTCGGCCCCAACGGCGACCCCAACCCACCCGGTGAACGGCCCATGTTCGCGCCCCGCGTGCTCCGCTACGACACGGTGGATGACACGTGGAACGAGGCGGGGTCCATGCCGGTCGGTGTCGTCACGACCCGGGCTGTGTACTGGGACGGGAAGATCGTGATCCCCTCGGGGGAAGTCAAGCCCGGTGTGCGGACGCCGAAGGTCCAAGGCCTCGTGGCCCCCGCACCCGGAAACGGCGCAGTGGCAGCGCCGCGGCTATCGAATCTCGACTACGCCGTGTTGGGCCTGTACCTGCTCCTCATGGTGGCGATCGGAGCCTACTTCGCGCGCCGCGAGACCACGACCGAGGAGTTCTTTCTCGGGGGTCGCCGCATCCCATGGTGGGCCGCGGGACTCTCCATCTTCGGAACCCAGCTCTCCGCCATCACCTTCATGGCCATCCCAGCCACGGCCTACGGCTCGGATTGGCGGCGGTTCGCAGGACAGCTCATGGTCCTGCCGGTGTTCGTGGTCGTGATTGCGTGCTTCCTTCCACTCTTCCGCCGACTGAACGTCACCACCGCCTACGAGTTCTTAGAGCTGCGGTTCTCCCGAAGCGTCCGCCTTTGCGCGAGCGGCCTGTTCATCCTGTTCCAGCTGGGGCGCATGGGCATCGTAGTGTTCCTCCCGGCGATCGCCCTCTCGGCAGTGACGGGGGTCGACACCTACCTGTGCATCGGGCTGATGGGTGTGCTCGCGACGATCTACACGGCCCTGGGCGGAATCTCGGCCGTGATCTGGACCGACGTCTTGCAGGTGGTCGTCCTCATCGGCGGCGCCATCGTGTGCCTCTTCGTCGCCACCGCCGGAGCTGGCGGGCTGGAAGCCACCATCGAAGCCGCGAAGGGGGCAGAGAAACTCGCCATCTTCGATTGGCGGTGGAGCGCCTCCGACATGGTGGCCTGGGTCCTTATTGTGGGCTTCTTCTTCACCAATCTTGTGCCTTATGCCACCGATCAGACCGTCGTCCAGCGCTATCTCACGACGCGGAACGAGAAGGAAGCCGCCAAGAGCCTCTGGCTGAACTTCGCCATCACGATCCCGACGGGCCTGCTCTTCTTTGGTCTAGGCACCGCTCTCTGGGCCTACTTCACGGTCAACCCCGCGAAGGCGTCGGAGCTCCCCACCCAAACCGACCAGCTCGTGCCCTGGTTTGTGGTGGCCGAGCTCCCGAGTGGAGTGGCTGGCCTTGTGATCGCTGGCATTCTGGCCGCGGCGATGAGCTCCCTGGATAGTTCCATGAACAGCATCTCCACGGCGATCGTGAACGATTTCGTTCCAGCACGGGAGGGTCAGGGGAAACATGACAGCCCCATGGGATTTGTACGGACCCTTACGGTCGTCCTAGGCGCCCTTGGAACCCTGGCGGCGATGACCCTCGCCACCTTCGAGATCAAATACCTCTTCGACGCCTTCCAAAAGATCGTTGGCCTCCTGGGCGGGGGTGTCGCAGGTGTCTTCCTACTTGCGGTGTTCACTCGATCTGCCAACGCAATTGGCGCACTCACGGGTTTGATCCTTGGGGGAGTCGTGACCCTGACCGTCGCCCTCACGACCGACGTCAACTTCCTCCTTTACGCAGGCATCGGAACGCTGAGCTGCACCGTTGTTGGCTGGATCGTCAGTCGAGTGACGGGCGGAAACCAAAAGGACCTCAGCGGGCTCTTCGGCTCGAAATAGTCCTGGCCTGGCCCCTCTCAATGGGTTCGCTCTTTCCCTAGCCGTGCCGGCACGGTGGGTTGGGACGGATCCTTCCCATGCGGGACCCCAACTGAACACGCCAGGCAAAGGGCACGGCCCCACCGACACTTACGGGGATGCGTGCCCATTCATCGAAGTCACCTTGAAATAGTCCCCATGGATCTCACCGCTGCGCTTTGCCGTTATGAGCATGACCTGCTCCATGACACCCTCCCGTTCTGGCTCCTCAACGGCCTCGACAAGGTGAATGGCGGAGTGCACACCTCGCTCGATCGAGTCGGTCATCTCATCGACTCCGACAAGGCCATCTGGCCCCAGGGGCGCTTCGCCTGGCTGTTGGCGACGCTCTACAACACGGTCGAAGCCCGCGGGGATTGGCTCGAGGCAGCGCTGAGCTGCCTTGGATTCCTCGAGCAACACGGATTCGATCGCGACGGGCGCATGTACTTCCTCGTCACAACGGAGGGCAAGCCACTTCGCAAGCGCCGCTACGCCTACTCCGAGGCATTTGCCAGCATCGCATACGGAGCCTGCTCCAAAGCCGCAGGCCATCAGGCCTACGCCACCCGCGCGAAGGAACTCTTCGCCCAATTCCGCCGCGTCGCCATCGACCCAGGAGAAGGCACGCCGAAGGTGCACCAGAACACCCGACCCTCCAAGGGCATTGGACCCCTGATGATCGGGCTCAATGTCGCACAAACCCTGCGCGAGACCATCGGCCTGGAAGACGCGGAACACTGGATTGACCAATGGATCGGCGAGATCGAAAGGGACTTCTGCAAGCCGGAGCTCGGGGCCGTCATGGAATCCGTCGCACCCGATGGCTCCATCCTCGATCATTTCGACGGGAGACTGCTGAACCCCGGACACGCCATTGAAGCGGCCTGGTTCATCCTGAAAGAATCCCAGTGGCGCGGCGGCGACACCAAACTCACCCAGCTAGGCGTCCAGATCCTCGATTGGATGTGGGAGAGAGGGTGGGATCCGATTCACGGCGGGCTGTATTCGTTCCGTGACGTCCATGAACAGCCGCTCCAGACCATCGAACACGACATGAAGTTCTGGTGGCCCCATAACGAAGCGTGCATAGCCACTCTCTTTGCCGGAGTGCTAACCGGCGACAGGCGACATTTTGAGCGGCATCAGCTTGTGCACGACTGGTCCCACCAGCACTTTGCGGATCCAACGGGGGGTGAGTGGTTCGGATACCTGCACCGGGACGGCTCTCCGTCCACGACCCTCAAGGGCAATCACTGGAAGGGGCCATTTCACGTTCCGCGTATGCAATGGCAGTGCCGCGATCTTCTCAAGAGACACCTGGACCTCTGACGCGTCCAGACCGGCATGCATCGCTGCTTGAACCCTGCACCATCCCCCCACGCGACATGGCTGATCGCCGCATAAGCGCCGGTGGGAAGCACAAAAAAAGGCGCCGCTCGTGGGTACGAGCGGCGCCTTGGGAGAACCCGGCGATAACCTACTTTCGCGCATAAGCACTATCATCGG
>CAJXRJ010000796.1 GCA_913058555.1 uncultured bacterium | reverse complement strand
CTGCATATCGTCGGCAGCGTCAGATGTGTATAAGAGACAGCACAAGAACAAGTCCTACGCCCAGCGCGATCAGGCGTACGAGGCTGTTCTCGTGCTGGATCCTGAACACAAGGAAGCCCGCAAGTTCCTGAAGTACACGTTCGACCGCAAGGGCTCCATGTGGATCCGTAAGCGTCCGTACAAAACTCCCAAAGAGGGCGCGCCCGAGATCGTCGAAGAGGGCGCCAAGACGCGGAAGGGTCTGGACGACACCTTCGTCAACGGCATGATCGACCTCGTCGAGAAGCACGCGGAGAAGCTAGGCCCGAAGAAGAAGCAAGAGGAACTCGAAGCCCTCCTCGCCGCCGCCCCCGACCACCCACGCATCCGCAAGATGCTGGGCTACGTGGCCGTCGAAAAGAAAGGCAAGGTCGTTTGGACGACCCAGGTCGCCGTCGACACCGAAAAAGCGCGCGAGGAGATCCTCGAGACACTCGACGAACTGCGCGAGGCCGTGCCCGAAGCGGAGGAGGTCGAACTCCTTCCCGGTGAGGATGAACTCGAGGTCGATTGGACCCTCACGATCGGCACCGATCGCGTGCGGGTCATCGGCAACGTGGACGAAGACGAAGGCGAAGCGGCCATGGCCGCGAGCCACCTGGCATGGGACTTCCTGCCGAAGATGCTCGGGGGCAGGCTCAAGCCCGCGAAGGGTTTCACCCTCTACATGATCGATGGCGAGGACGAAAAGCAGGCCTTCATCGACGAGTACCCGGGCATCCCGGACGCGGAACGTTCTTACTACCCCGAGCTCTACAGCGCCTGGATGCCCGGCGTCCCCCGCTGCGCCTGCTGGGCCAGCGACATGATCCAGCGCCTCGACGTGGCGTGCAAGCAGACGACCACCTGGTACCTCGATCGCCAGTTCAAGGTCACGACCAAACGCGGGTGGCTCTCCGAAGGCATCGGGCTCTACATCAACCAACTCGTCGTTGGCACGCGCCTGTCCTTCGCGATCACGGTCACCGAGTACGACGATCCAGACAAGATCAAGACCGACCGTGACATGGAGGATCCCGAGGCCGACTGGATCCTGATCGCGTCGGACATCCTGGAGGAGGCGAAGCCGACCCTGCTTGCGAGCACCCTCGGCCGCAACAGCAGCGAGATGACCCCCCAGGACCTCGTCCTTTCCTATGCGCTGGTCGCGTACCTGCGGGAAGGCCACGGGGTCGAGATGATCGAGAAGGTATTGACGCGCGTCGGGAAAGGCGAGGCGTCCTCGGTGTCCGTCCTCGAGGACCTGCTTGGGGTCCCGCTCCCGAAGATCCAGACCCAGCTGAAGGAATGGATCGACGCCGTCGGCGGCCACTCTTACTGATCCCCGAGGGTTCCACCGCCCCCTATTCTCTCCAACGGCTTGACTCCCTCTTCCGGTCCCGTATCGATGCTTAGACTCACGTCTCCCCACGCCCTCACCGCCGCGCTCCTGATCGGAGCCGCCGTCCCTGCGCCGCTTGCGTATTCCAGCTCGAGCCTGCCGTCTTCTGGCGCCGCTCCGCTGGAGACCTCGACGGCGACGCTGTCCACCCGGGCGAGCGCCGCCGCATGGGACGCGTACACGGACGGCGCCGACAAGGCGCGCAAGCAACGCCTTGAGGGGCTTGTGGAGTTCGCGAAATGGGCGCACAAGGCGAAGACCTACCAGCAGCGCGACACGGCGTATGAGCTGATCCTCACGATCGATCCCGACCACAAGGACGCGCGCAAATTCCTGAAGTACTCCTTCGATCGCAAGAAGGAGATGTGGCTCCGGAAGCGCCCCTACAAGACCCCGAAACCGGGCAAGCCCGAAGTGGTGGCCGAGGGTGTCGTGAAGCTGAAGGCCCTCGACGACGCCTTCGTCGGCACGATGATCGAGCTGATCGACGAACACGAAGAGAAGCTCGGCCCAGCGAAGCGCTCCCGGGAGCTTCGGGCGGTCCTCGCCATGGCACCGGACCAGATCGACATCCGCGAGGCCCTTGGTTACGTGGCCGTTGAGAAGGGAGGCAAGATCACCTGGACCACGGAAGTGGCCATAGCCACTCTGGAAGCTCGCGATGAACTCGCGGAATCCCTGGCGAAGGCGCAGGACGAAACGCCGGACCTGGAGGAGGCCGAGCTCAAGGACTTCGAAGAGGCGATCGATGTCGATTGGGGTAGCCCCCTCATGACCAAACGTGTGCGAGTCGTGCACAACGTCGAAGACGAAGAGTCGGAGAAGATCACGGAGATCGGGCACTTCATGTGGTCGTTCTTGCCCGATGCCCTGGGCTCCAAGTCCAAGGCCCGGAAGGGCTTCACCATCTACGTCGTCGACGGCGAGAGTGAACGCGCCGCCGTCATCGAATCGCACCCTCTCCTCCGGGAGAGAGAAGCCGATTCGTTCCAGGGCGTCGGCGCCTTTTGGCACGGGGGAGGGCCGGCGGGCTTCAACTGGACCAACGAGTCGATCACGCGAATCGACTCGTCATGCAAGCAGATCACAAGCAACTACATCTGGCAGTCGTACCAGATCGACGGCAAGGTCGGCTGGGTCATCGAAGGGGTGGGCCAATACATCAACCAGATGGTCCTCGGGACGCGGCTCACCTACACCCTCACGCGGACGGAGTACGAAGACAAGGTCAAGCCGCGCACCAACGATCGGGTCAAGGATGCCGATGCGGACTGGATCGCCATCGCCGGCGAGGTCCTCGCCGAGGCGAAGCCCACGCGCCTCGCATCCACTCTTGGGCGGAACACGAACGAGCTCAACTCCGAGGACCTCGTGCTCGCCTACACCCTGGTGGCCTACCTACGGGAGGGCCACGGAGTGGACACGTTCGCCGAAGTCCTGAAGCGCGTTGGGGCAGGCGAGGCGTCGTCCGTCGTCATTCTCGAGGACGTGCTTCAAGCGCCGCTGCCAGAGATCCAGGGCATGATCGAGGAGTGGATCGCCGAGGTCGGCGGACACGACTACGACCACTAAGCCCGGACGAAGGCGACTGGCGAGCGCCCTGTCAGTCGCCCGTTCCAGGCACCTTCACGGTGCCGGTGGTCCGGATGGACTCCACGAGCGCTGCGAGCGTGTCTAGCATGACGGGCTTGGCGATGTAATCGTCCATCCCGGCGTCGAGGCAACGCTCGCGGTCGCCCTTCATGGCGTTGGCGGTCATGGCCACGATCGGAATGCGGTGGGCGTCGTTCAGCTGCTCGTACTTGCGGATCTCAAATGTCGCGACGTAACCGTCCATGACGGGCATCTGGCAGTCCATCAGGACCAGATCAAAGGACTCCTCTTTGG
>CAJXRJ010000795.1 GCA_913058555.1 uncultured bacterium | reverse complement strand
GATTGCATCGATCAGCGCGCCCTCCGCACTTCGCCGGGGTCACGGCGTGAAGGCGACCCGCCAGGAGGTGGTCAGGTTGCTGGTCGCTTCCCGGGGACTTACGTCGCGGTGCCAGGCCTGGCAGTACCACGCCTGGCCTGCCAGAGCGGACACCCGCCCGCCGCCCACTTAGAGGGCCATGGGGTCGAGGTCGATCGAGAACGAGCCGGCGAGGCCGATGCTCTTGATCTGGCTCTGTGCGTCGTCCCGCCCGATGGCAACCGTGCCTCAACCCAGGACCGTTCGGGCATTCCCGATGGGCCCGTCAAATCGATCCATCGGATATGCCGATGTCCCCAGTCTCCATGGTCCCCCGCGCATCCACTGACGATTCTAGCTTCGCGGCATTTGCCCTGAGCGAGGAGGAGGTGCAGGAGCGACGTTTGGCGAGCGCGCGCCGGCTCTACGGGACGACGCTGCCCCGGCTGCGGGCGTTGGCCATCCTTTGCTCGGTGCTCCTGATGGCTGTCCATCAGATGGCTCAGACCGGGATTCCATGGACGAAGCCCCTGGCAGTGTTCCTGGGTATCGCGATCCCCTACATCGCGGTCACCTGGATCTGGATCAAATGGGGCTACCGGCCCGAGGATGGTCACGCGCTCCCGCGGGCGTTCCTGGGAGCCGACGTCGTCCTCATCGGCGTGGTGGTTTACCTCACGGGCGGACCGGCGAGTCCGTTCTTCTTCTTCCCCTACATCCGCGTCTTCGACCAGGTCTACTTCGGTTCGCGCTGGTGTTTCAGGATGCTCGCCGCGGCAGGGTTGGTGCATGCAGGGGTCTTGATGCTGCATGGTTATGTCCATGGCCAAGAGATGTTCCCCACGGAGGTCTTGCTCCAGATGATCGGGTGCATCTGCGTGGGTGGGTACATTGCAGTGACCGCGCGCGTGGGGGAGCGAATGAACCGTCAGACGTCCAAGGCTTCCCGGGTGGCCCGGCGGCTTGTGGAGGACCTGAGGGCCACGGCCGAGGAGCTAGGTGGCGCCAAACACGCGGCGGAGTCGGCCGCGGAAGCCAAGGGACAGTTCCTCGCCAACATGACCCACGAGCTGCGCACGCCGATGAACGGCATCATCGGCATGTCGGAGCTCGCGCTCTCCACGGATCTCGACCCCGAGCAGCAAGAGTACATGGCCGCCATTCAGAGCTCGGCGCGCTCTCTCCTCGCGATCGTCAACGACGTGCTCGATCTTTCCAAGCTCGAAGCCGGCGGGCTCGAGCCCGAGTTGCTTCCGTTCTCCCTCAGGGACTGTCTTCGGGACGTGATGATCGCCACCGCGGGCCCGGCCTACGCCAAGGGACTCGATGTCGTTTGTGCGGTCAGCCACGACCTGCCGGAGCGATTCCTGGGCGACGCGTCGCGCGTCCGGCAGGTTCTGGTCAATCTCGTGGGCAACGCCGCGAAGTTCACCGAGGCGGGCTACGTGCGCCTGTCCGTTGAGCCTGGCGAGGCCGCGGGTGAGTTGATCTTCGAGGTCGAAGACACGGGGATCGGGATCGCTGCGTCGAAGCTGGACCAGGTCTTTGATCCCTTCACCCAGGCGGAGCAGTCCACTGCGCGCAGGTTCGGTGGGACGGGACTAGGTCTGCCGATTGCGCGGCGCATGTGCCGTGCGATGGGGGGGGAGCTGAGTATCTCAAGCGTAGAGGGCGTCGGAACAGTGTTCCGCATGTCCTTGACCCTCGAGCCCTCGGATGACGCCTCAGCGCCGGCCGGTCCGCTCCAAGGCGCGGAGGATGCCGGCACCGTGCATATCCTCGGCTCGTCGCCGGTGGTTTCGGACTGTCTGAACGACATGGTCGAGCACTTGGGTTTCCACACGGCGCTCTACCTAAACCCCAAGGACCTTGCGGCCGGGTTGGAGGCGGATCCGAATCCCGCGGCGATCCTGGCGGTGAGCCCCTCCGCGCGCGAGGAGCAGGATGCCCTCGACAGCATCGCGGCGTCGCTCCTGAGCGTGCCCTGGATCCTCGTTCAGCACATTCGCCCCTTGGAGGGTTGGCGTGCAGGAGCTCTCCGTGCCGCACGACTGATCATGCCTCCGGTCGTCGGGCCAGAGCTGCGTGAGGAACTCGCGAAGACCGTGAATCACCTCACCGCGGCGGACGAAAGTGCCGCGCCGGCCTCGGCGATTCGTCAGACCAGCACCAGGGCCCTGCGTGTCCTCCTCGCGGAGGACAACCCGATCAATCAGAGGGTCGCCCAGCGGATCCTGCAGAAGTGGGGCCACGAGGTCACGATCGCAGCGAACGGTCGCTTGGCACTCGACGCCATGGAGGCCTTGCCCTTCGATGTGGTCCTGATGGACATGCAGATGCCGGTCATGGACGGCGTGGAAGCGTCGAGGCAGATTCGCGCCAACGAAACCAAGGTAGAGGCCCGCCGGATCCCCATCCTTGCCATGACGGCGAACACCGATGCCTCGGACCGCGAAGCTTGCTTCGAGGCCGGGATGGATGCCTACATCACCAAGCCCATCGATACTCAGGCGCTCTTCCGCACGCTAGAAGACCTAGCAGCGGCCCACGCAGACACCGAGCAGGAGCCAAAGGGCGAAGGACTCCCTCCCGGTGGGCCCCCCGCCCAGGCGGCCTAGCGGGATCCGGGTTCGGCCCCTCCCGAGGGGGTCAGGCGGGCCGGCACCCACACCAGAAAGGGCCCACACGAAAAGGCCGCGAAGAAAGGCCCACGAAAAAAGGAGCGGCGTATCAGCTCGTGATTCGCGGCTCCCGTGGGACGAGGGTGTCCGGGGTCATGGGGCGGTGGGGTTTGGATCAATCGGCGAGGGGATCCACAGGGGATCCGCATCCCGGGCGCCGTCAGACGGCGCTTGAACAGTCGGCTGACTGCGGGGTCAGCGTCCGATGAGGATGCCGATGATAATGGCGATTTGAATTTGAATCGGAACCATGGCTGGCGGTGGGTAACAGGTGGGGCGAGCGGGGGACAGCAGACCTACTGGCAAAGGTCGTGCCATCCCGGGGTGGGGCCCCCGGGAGCTACTGGCGAGCGCAGAGCTGCTGTCCCGTAGGACGGCGTCTCCCGTGAAGGACACCCAATCTGTCCTACGATCGGCGCGCTCCCTTCTTCAGTAGGAAACGCCGGATCTTCGTTTCACCTCGCTCGCCACTCAGGGATTCGCATTCAGCCGCCCCAGGGACGCGCCAGATGGAAATTCCTTCCAAGCTGGCTCCGCACTTTGGGTTTCGCCCCGCACGAATTCGCCAGAAGCCCTGCAACCATCGCCGCCTTCGACCGGTCGTCTCCTGAGGAGGCCCTCCGCATC
>CAJXRJ010000794.1 GCA_913058555.1 uncultured bacterium | reverse complement strand
CACCCATGAGGCCCCCGCCCCCCACGGCCACATAGACCCGTCTGAGGTCCGGGGCCTGGGCCGCCAGCTCCACGCCCAAGGAACCTTGCCCCGCCATCACCTCGGGATCGTTGTAGGGAGAAACGAAGGTCCGCCCCATGGATTCGCCGAGCACCCGTGCATGGGCTTCGGAAGCGCCGCACTCGTCCCCGTGCCGGGTGACCTCGGCGCCGAAGCGCGTGATGGCCTGCACTCGATCCTCGGGCGTGGGTTCCGGCACGACCACGTGGGCCTTGACCCCGAGGGCGTCGGCCGCGAATGCGACGGCCGCCCCATGGTTCCCCGTCGAAGCCGCCACCACACCCTGGGAGCGGGCTTCCGGCGACAGGTTGAGGAGCTTGTGGAAGGCGCCGCGCACCTTGAAGGATCCGGTCGGCTGGTGATTCTCTAGCTTCAGCAAGAGCCGCCCATGGGGACCTTCCCCGGTAGACCATTGCGCCTCAACCCCCCGCGCGCGCCAGAGCGCCGTCGCGGGCAGGTGCTCCGAGACCAAGGCCGCGGCCCGCTCCGCGGCACTCGCCCACCCTTCAACGGAATCGGGTCCGGCCGTTCGACTCGTGGATGTCATGGGGCCGATGATGCCAGAGTGGCGTCCTCGGAGGGCGCCTCGATGGCGCTGCCGCCGAGGATCCGCCGCAGCGCCGCCCGCCCGAGAGCAATCCCATCCTCCAGGCAAAGGTACGCCACCGGAACGAGGACCAGGATCAATGCGGTCGCGACAGCCAGCCCAAAGAAAATGCTGATGGCCATGGGCTGTAGGAATCGCGCCTGTCCCACCGCAAAGAAAGTGAGCGGAGCAAGGCCCAGCATGGTGGTCACCGAGGTCAGAACGATCGGCCGAAAACGCAGGCGGCCGGACTCGAGCACCGCATCCATGAGCTTCGCCCCGGCCCTCCGGCGCTCGCCGATGAAGTCCACCAGGATGAGTGAGTCATTGACCACCACACCCGCGAGGGCCAGCAGCCCAATGAGCGACATGAGCGTGATGGAACGCTCCATGAGCACATGCCCAAGGACCATCCCCACCCCCGCGAACGGGATGATGAACATGATCACGAGGGGCTGAAGGAAGCTGCGAAAGAGCGTGCCGAGGATCAGGTAGATCAGCAGGCCCGAAATCACGGCCGCGGAGAAAAGCCCTGCGATGGACTCCGCGGTTTCCTCGGCGCGTCCGCGCAAACGGAACGAGTAGCCGGGTTTCGCACCAAAGCCGCCCGAGAGCTCATCCTCCAGCACCGACCGGATGCGCGCCGAGTTGCCCTGCGTTTCATCTACTTCGGCGCTCACAACCACCGCCCGCAGGCGCTCTTCGTGCCCCACGGAGGACGGCCCGATGGACGCGTCGAAGTCCGCCACGGCCGCGAGGGCGATGCGCCTTGGGCTCGCCGCCTGGGTGGACGCGGGAATCGCCGGGGGCACCGCCACTCGCAGGCGCCCGAGGGCACGGGCCTCGAAACGTCCTGATTCTGGAAGCTTCAAGATGAGGTCGACGTCGTCGCTACCCCGGCGCAGGCTCGCGATCTTCTGTCCCTCGAAGGCCGTGCGCACCTCCCTGGCCAAGAGCCCCTCCGTGAAGCCGAGCTCGCGCCCGAAGGCGTTCGGCCGGATCTCCACCTGGCGCTTGCCGCCCTCCAGGTCCGTGCGCACGTCGCGTACGCCGGCGAACTTCCCAAGGCGCCCCGCGAGCCTCTCCGCCTCGTCCCCCAGGACGGTGAGATCGGGTCCACGGAGCGCGATCTCCACGGCCCGCCCCGCAGGTCCGCTCTGGGGCTGCGCGATCTCGTAGCTTTGGACGACCGGCGGCAGGTCCACGAGGGTCCCACGGAGCTGCTCGATGATCTCCATCGTCGGGCGCTTGCGCCCTTCCCCCTCACGGAGCTCCACCCAAACCTGCCCAAGATGGGGTCCGATCTCGTAGTTCGACACGTCCGAGGCGGCCACCCCAAGCAGGGTGTGCATGGAGAGCACTTCGCCTTGGGCGACCTCCCGAACGCGCTCCTCGAGCCCGAGGCAGACGGCTTCGGTCTCCTCGATCGACGCCGAAGGATCGAGCCGCGCGCTGACGAAGAAGAGCTTGCTCTCGAAGTCGTCGAAGAGCACGAAAGGGATCCGCGCACCGCCAATGGCGGCGACGACAGCCCCCACCGCGAGCGCGAAGGCCAGCGAGGCGTAGCGCCACCGAAGCGCCCCCTTCAAGAGGCCGATGTACGCCTCCTCCAGGGGTGTATACCACCGCCGCACGCGGCCTCCCGCAGCCCTGGCCCGGCCCTGCATGGTGGCCACGGCGCGCCGTGACGTCCAATGGGCAAGGTGCGAGGGCAGGATCGTGAAGGCCTCCACCAAGGAGACCAGGAGGCAAGCGGACACGACGATCGGCAGCGGCCTCAGGAAGAGCCCGGTGGTCCCCGTTAGAAGCAGGATGGGAAGGAACGCCGCGATGCTCGTGAGGATCGTCGCGACCACCGGCCGCCCCACCTCCACGGTGCCGTTGATCGCCGCCACCTCGGGGGCCTCGCCCTCCTCCATCCGGCGATAGACGTTCTCACCCACCACAATCGCGTCGTCCACGATCATCCCGAGCACGACGATGAGCGCGAACATTGCGATCATGTTCATGGTCACGCCCAGGCTCCCGGCGACGATGAGCCCCCCCAGGAACGAGAGCGGGATCCCGAGGGCCGTCACCATCGCGACCCGCGGACTCAGGAACAGCAGCAGCGCGATGAGCACCAAGACGGCCCCGATCGTCCCCGACTCCGTCATGGTCTGGAGTCGGTTCTTGACGTAGATCGAGAGGTCGCTGTTGATGCCGAGCGCCACGCCAGGGGGCATATGCGGGGCACGGGCGGCGACGTAGTCGCGCACCTCCCGTGCGATGTCGATCGTGTCGCCGCTCGCGGACTTCTGCACCTGCAAGTGCACGCACGGCTGTCCGTTGAATCGTCCCCTCGATGCCCCTCGCCGCTCGGACTCGGCGACGCGCGCGATGCGCTCAAGGGTGACGGTGGCCCCGGTCGGGGACGTCAACACGGGCAGGTCCCGCAGGTCGCGGCTCCATTGGACGTCGCCGCCGATCCGGAGCATGCGTTCCTTGCCACCGGCCACGACGGAGCCGAGCGGCGCCTCGAGGACACGCGCCTGCACAACGCGCTCAATCTGGTCGAGGGTGAGGTCGTGTTGCTCTAGGGCCAACGGATCGACTTCGATCCAGAGGGTCGGCTCCAGGAGGCCCGTCGCAGGAACAGAGGTGACGCCAGGGAGCGCCTCCAGGGCCCGTGCCTCCTCCTC
>CAJXRJ010000793.1 GCA_913058555.1 uncultured bacterium | reverse complement strand
TATCGTCGGCAGCGTCAGATGTGTATAAGAGACAGCTCGTGGACCGCGCCGTCGCCCCGAGCCCCGAGGGCGCGATTCTCCCGCCCCACCTGCTCAGCGCCCTGGCGGAACTCGTCGCCCGATTCGGCGACCTCGGGCCCGCCGTCCACGCCCTCTGCGTCTACGGTTGGAACGCCGCCCACGGCGCCCTGCTCGGCACGGATCCCCCTGCGGCGAGGCGCCTGGCCCTCGCCATGGCCATGCTCGACCAGCCCACCCAATGGGGCGGCGGTGTGGATCTCTTCGCCGAGGGCCGCCTCAAGGACGGGCGCCTCGCCGAGGCCGCCCTCGAAGATGCCGACGAAGAAGACCCCCTCGCGCTGCTCACCCCGGCCGTGACGTCGGAGCTGATGCGCATCGAGGAGGAGACGATCCTGCCCCCGGACACCGAAGAGGCCGCGCCTTTCCTCGACGAGGATCTCGCCCTCCTCGACGACATTTTCAAAGTGCACCTGCCGGCGCTCTTTGGGCCCGATAGCTCACCCAAGGCCCGCGCCGAGCTCTACCGCAAGAGCCAACACCGCGTGGCCGAAGAGGTCGCCCGCTCCCTCGGATCGGACGAACTCCTGCTCGTGCACGCCCCCACCGGCACGGGCAAGACCCTCGCGTACCTCCTGCCCGCACTTATGTGGGCCCGCCGCTACGGCGTGCGGGTGGGCGTGGCCACCTATACACGCGCCCTCCAGAGCCAAGCGATGGAGCGCGAAGTCCCGCGGGCCTTCGAAGCCCTCAGCCGCGCGGGCTTCATGGGCGGCTTCCGCGTCTCGATCCTCAAGGGCCGCGAGGCGTCCCTCTGCTGGCGATCCCTGCGGGTCCACGCGCCGACTGCGGGCGACGATGCCGAGACCTGGCTCGCGTGGACGGCCCTCGCGCTCTTCGGAATACGCGACCCCGACGGCGACCTCGACCGCTTCCCGCGTCGGTCCCCTGTGCGCCTGAGCTCGTCGGATCGCTACCGAAGCGCCCTCTACACGCTGCTGACCCAAGCGCGCGCCCGCAGCGGCTGCTGCACTCAGAACGTCGATCGCTCCACGTGCGCAGCCGACGTTTCCCGCGCCCGAGCCCAGCGCAGCCACGTCGTCCTCACCAATCAGTCCTTCGCCCTCGCCCGCCCCGAGTTCTTCCGGCGCGTGGTCTTCGACGAGTGTGAGCACCTGCACGACCAGGCCATGGGCGCGTGGAGCCACCGCGTGTCCTTTGGCATGGCCCGGCGTGTGATGATGCGACTGCACGAGCCGGGCAGTCGGGGCGGCGACAGGGGCGGCCGCGTCACACGCAACAAGCCGCCGCTCGACCGGCTCGCGGGGACGGTCTTGCCCGGAAGCGACGCCCACGAGCGCCTGCGCGCCGCGCGCACGCTCTGGACCATGGCGAACACGGGCCTCGCCGAGCTCGAGGGCGAGGTTCTGAAATTCGAGGCCTGGCGCACCAAGGAGCAGCTCGGCCGCACCGACACGGAGCAATACGGCCTCTTCCGTGAGTACGTTATGGCGAGCGGCCTCGCGGAGAAGCTCGTGAGCGCGCGGCTGACCGCCACGAGCGCCATGAAGCGCCTCGAAACGGCCCTCGCCCAGCTTGTCGAAGACCTCGAGGCCGTGCAGCTCCGCCGCCGCGCTCGCATTCGCCGGTCCCTCGACCTGGCCCGCGCGGATCTCGCTGAGGTGTCAGAAGCCCTGGAGGCCTGGCTGCCCGTGGACGACGGCGTGCCGCGCTTCGCCAAATCCATCTTCCACGACGTCGAGCGCGGCCCCAGGGACGAGGTCATCCTCGCCGCCCTCGTGCTTCTCCCCGGCGACGCCCTTGGCAAGCACTACTATCCCGAGCTCGGCTCCGCCGCCTTCGTGTCCGCCACGACCCGTATCGGCGGCAGCTTCGACAAGGCCAAGGGCTACCTTGGCCTGGACCGCGTCGCACAGGTTGACCCGGAAACAGGCGACTTCGACCGCAGCGCCGGCACGCGGCGGGTCACCTCCTTCCACGCCCCCGAGGTCTTCGACTACGGCCGCGTGCTGGTGGGAGTCCCGCGCAGCGTCCCCTCCGTGCGCAATCGCGAGGAGTACCTCACGTTCCTCGCGCGCTACCTCACGTGGTACGCCGAGCGCACCCGCGGGCGTATGCTCGTGCTCTTCACGAGCCTGCGCGACATCCGCGAAGTGGCTGACCGCTGCGCGAAGGACTTCGCCGCCAAGGGCCTGCCGCTCTTCTGGCAAGGCATGCCCGCCGCCGGCAAGGAGGAGCTCACGTCGCTGTTCCGCGAGCGCGTCGAAGCGACGCTCTTCGGTGTAGACACGTTCTGGTACGGCGCCGACTTCCCCGGCGAGACCCTCGAGACCCTCGTCATCGCGCGGCTCCCGTACGGCGTGCCCGACCGCTACCACCACGCCCAGTGCGCGGCCATCGGTATTGGCGCCCAGCGCAACCGCATCTACATGCCCCGGGCTCTCGCGAAGTTCCGCCAGGGCTTCGGACGCCTCATGCGCACGTCCTCCGACCGCGGTGTTGTACTGGTCATGGACAACCGCGTCACCGAGCGCAGGCACGGCGAGTTCATGAAGGAGCTGCCCGTCGAGCGCCCCGGCGCCTTCGACGTCACGGGCAAGGCCCGGCTCGTGCGCGGCGACCTCGACCTCGTGAGCCGCGAGGCCCTCGCGCACCTCGGTCTCCTCACCGACCTTGAGCGCCGCGGCCTCAGTCCCTTCTTCTCCGGAGGCGCCCCGCGCGCCGCCAACCCGATCCCCCGCGCTGGCCGCGACCTCCCCCTGGGGGCCATGTTCGACGAGACGAGTGGCCCCATCGAGATCAACCCCGAAGACCTGCCGTACTGATGACGAAACGAGGCTGGACTGAAATCCGCGTGGACGCTCCCGAGGGCTGGCAGGAGCTCGTGGCCGGGGCCCTTTCCTTTGGCCCTTGCTCCACCGTAGCCCTGGGCACCACCTCCATCGCTGCCGAGCAGCCGGTCGACGGGTCCGACGCGGTACGCGCCTTCGTGATGGCCAGCGAAGACACCCCTACGCTGCGCGCCGAGGTCGCCCAGCGACTCGCTGCCCTGGAAGAAGCCGTGGCCGACCCCGAGCTCACGGGCCTCGTGCCGCGCTTCAAGGAACTGCCCCCCGAGGACTACGCCACCTCCTGGCGCAAGGACTGGAAGCCCTTCCGCGTCGGCCGCCTCGTGCTCCTGCCCCCCTGGCAAGAAGAGGGCCCGCCCCGCCCCACGGACCTGCGCCTCACCATCCAACCCGGCGGCTCCTTCGGCTCCTGTCTCTTATACACATCTGACGCTGCCGACGATATGCAG
>CAJXRJ010000792.1 GCA_913058555.1 uncultured bacterium | reverse complement strand
AGCCCACGCCGAACCAACCGGGTAGCACGACGCGGCACTGGGTCCATGCGAAGACCCAGGGGATCGCGCGTAGGTCCTGGACGCCGCGCATTTCGCGTCGGCGCGCGGGGCGTGAGCCGATGCGTAGGCGTTCAATGACATCGATCGGCGTCATGCCCTGGAAGAGCGCGGGGAAGTCGGGGTCGTCGTGGACGAGGGCGCGATAGGCGGCGCGGCTCGCCGACACGACCGACGCGCCGATGGCGCGGCTCGCGTCCGTCGGAACGGGCGCCGCGGCCTCCCCGCGCACCTCGCGCAGGAGCAGTGCGGCGAGGGACTGTTCGAGGGTGCGAAGGGCGATGCCGCGCAGGCCGAACTTCGAGGAGAGAACTTCGCCCTGTTCTGTCGTCCGCGCGCGCCCCTTCACCGCGCCGGCGGGGGCGGCGAGGATCGCCTCGGCGGGCTTGGCGCCGCCGCGGCTGATGGACCCGCCGCGACCATGGAACAGCACAAGGTCCAGGCCGAGTTCCTCTGCGGCCTGGGCGAGGCGCGCCTGGGCTCGATCGAGACCGAGCCGCGACGCCGCGATGCCGCCGTCCTTGTTGCTGTCCGAGTAGCCGAGCATCACCATCTGGCGTCCGTCGCGGGCGGCGACGTGGGCTGTGTAGGTCGGGTTGCCGGCCAAGGAGCGGAGGGTCCCGGGGCCGCGCTCCAGGTCGTCGACGGTTTCGAACAGGGGCGTCACGTCCAAGGGCACGGCGCCTGCCCCGTCGACGCAGCCGCCAGCTCGGGCCAGGAGCAGCACGGCGAGGGCGTCATCGGGTCCTTGGGCCATCGACACAACGAAGATGCCGAGGGCCTCGGGCCCGAAGCGCTCGCGGGCATCGCGTAGGGCGCGGAACACCTCTACGGTGCTCCGGGCTTCTTCGGAGGCGCTTGCGTCGATGGTTGGAGCCTCACCCTCAAGGGCGGCTGAAATGCGGGCCGTGCGTTCGACGCCGTCGAGCTCGGCGAAACCGTCGATGCCAAGGAGCTCACCGACGACCCGCCGGTGCACTTCCGCATCCTGGCGCGCGTCGAGCGCGGCCAAGTGGAATCCAAAGACCTCGATGCGGCGCAGTAGCCGTTCCAGGAGCGCCACGCCGGCCCTGGCGCCGCGGTGGGCGAGCAGGCTGTCGCGCATGAGCTGAATGTCCGCGCGGAACTCGGCCGGCGGGCCGTAGCCACCTTCCTCGCCCTGTGCCTTGCGGCCGAGCCGCTCGTCGCAGAGCCAGAGGAGCTGGCGATACGGCATATCGACGTAGCGGTCAGGGATCGGAGGCCGAGTGGCGCCGAGCAGCTCTTTGTAGCTTTGGACACGCTCGATCACCGCCGCGTCCACCGGGATCCGCCCCGTGGATTGGGAGAGGTGCTCGTGCAGGGTTTTGAGCTCGGACCGGTAGCGACGCAGGGCGAGTTCCATGTGTCGCTCGAGGCTAGAGCGGATGGTCTCGGCCCCGACCGCTGGGTTGCCGTCCATGTCGCCGCCGACCCAAGAGGCGAAGCGCACGGGTACGCCCACATGTCCGGCGTCCACCCCAAAGACGTCCCGGACCGCTCGCTCTACGTCTTCGGCGAGGGCCGGGGCGATGCGGTAGAGAACCTCGGAGAGGAAGAACAGCACCTGCTCCACCTCGTCGCCCACGGTCGGGCGGCCGGGCAGCTGCTCTTCCGTTTGCCAACCCGAAGCAAGCTCGAGCGCCAGGCGCTCGACGTTGCTCGCCTCGTCGTCCGGCGTCCAGTCAAGGGTCGAGAAGCGATCGACGAGCAGCCTCGCGATGCGCTGGTCCTTCTTCAGGAGCGTCCGCCGGACGGCCTCGGTGGGGTGGGCGGTGAAGACCGGCTCCACGCGCACCCTCCGCAGGGCGCGGGTCACGTCGTGGGCCGTCGCGCCATCTTCCTTCAGCGCCATCAGCGCGGCTCGGATGCCGCCCGGCTGCGCCACGCCGTCGCGGCGGTAGGAGATCCCGCGCCGTAGGCGGTGGACCTGCTCCGCCATGTTGACGGCCCCGAAGTAGGCGGAGAAGGCCCGTACGACCTCAAGCGCCTCGTTGGGGGAAAGGCCGCTCAGGCGCCGGGCGAGATCTTCGTCCGCGCCCGACTCGCCTTTCCTCCGCCGCCGTGCCGCGATCCGTGCGCCCTCCACGGCCTCGAACAGCGCTTCCCCCTGGAGCTCGCGCAAGAGGTCGCCGAGCAAGGCTCCGACGAAGCCAACGTCTCGGCGGAGGGGGCGGTCTTTCGGTTCGAATCGGGGCGTGCCCGGGGAGGATGTGCGCATGGTGGATTGGGAGGACGGAGCCCCAGTATTCTCCCATGTCTAGGCCACGAATCGAGGGTCTCCTCGCCTCATCGCGAAAATGATCCCGGGGGCGTCAGCCCCCCTCGCGCGCCGTGATGGCTGAGCGTGAGTCCGGAGGATTCGCGGTTCGCCTGGACGGTGCCGGATCGAACAGGGTCAGCGGTCCAAGCGGAGAGTCGGTGACTCAGACTCACTGCCCCGTCGACTGCATCCACTCGGCGCAGAGCTTGGGCCACTGATGCACCGGCTTGCCGGAGTCCCGCATGCCATAGCCGTGCCCGCCCCGCGCAAAGACGTGGAGCTCCGCCTCCACGCCCGCGGCGTGAAGCTCGGCGTACACCCGCGCGGCATCCACCGCGCGGGCGGCGTCGTCGGAGGTGACCGCCATGAAAGTGGGGGGCGTGTCTTTGCCAAGCCGGATCTCCGGCGCGAGTTGGTTGGCGGTGCCTTTGTCGCCGAGGTACGCGGCGTAGATGGGCATCAGGAAGTTCGGTCGGGCGCTCACTGTGTCGGCGTCATCGACCGCCGGGTAAGTGGGTGCTCCGTCGTGGGTTCCCGCCGTGAGGGCCAGGTGCCCGCCAGCAGAGAATCCAAGGAGTCCAATGCGGTCCGGATCCACCTTCCACTCGGCGGCCCGGTGACGTGTCAATCGCAAGGCTCGCTGGGCATCCTGAAGGGGCCACGGGTGGGGATTGGCCCGGTCCCTGCGTGGCACCCGGTACTTCACCACGACGGCCGTGATCCCCATGGAATTGAGCCACTCGGCGACCTCCGTGCCTTCGTGGTTCCACGCCAGGATGTTGTAGCCGCCGCCCGGCAGCACCACGACGCAGGCCCCGGTGGCCGTTTTTGGGGCGGCCGGGAAAACGATCATCTCGGGGTCATCGACGAACTTCACCCGCAGGATGCCGCGCTTGCCCATCTCCGGCTCGGCCCGCTCCGCGTCGAAGCCCGCGGGTTCATCGGGCGCGCCATGGGGCCAAAGCTTGATCTGTCTCTTATACACATCTCCGAGCCCACG
>CAJXRJ010000791.1 GCA_913058555.1 uncultured bacterium | reverse complement strand
GAGATCATGCCTAGTCTCGTGGGCTCGGAGATGTGTATAAGAGACAGTCCCTGGGGTATCGAGGCTGCCCTGGGTCATCTCCGTCACGGTCCAACCCGGCTCCACGACGTTGACGCGGCCGTAGGGATCAAGGGCCACGATCTCGTTCTTGAGGGATCGCATGAGCCCATAGAGAGCCGACTTGGAAGAGGCATAGTCGGAGTGCCCGCGCTCACCGAATTTGGCCGCGGTGGACCCGGTGAACACGATCGAAGCGCCGTCGCCACCGGGATCCGGCCCGGCCGATCGAAGGGCCCTCAAGAACGCCTGCGCGGTCCAAAACGCCCCGAGCACGTTGACCTCAAAGACTCCGCGGATGCGCTCGGCGTCCAGGTCCACCAGGGGCGTGTCGTCGGGGGGCCAGATGCCGGCGTTGATCACGCAGCCGTGGATCCGGCCCGCGGCCTCAGCGGCCCCGCGAACGGCGGCCCCCATGGCTTCCGGGTCCCTCACATCCGCCTTGGCGATCGTCGCCTGGTCCCGCCAACTCTGTGCGCTGAGCCACTCCTCCAAGGCCGCCACGTTCCGGCGGCCGTGCAGGACGACCCGCGCCCCCTCGAGGGCCAGGCACTGCGCCGTGGCGCGCCCGATGCCCCCCGAGGAGCCCGTCACGAAGATCGTCTTGTCTTTGAGCCCTAGGTCCATACTCGGTTACGCGGGGTTGGCAGGGAGCATGAGCTCCACGTGGTTGCTGTAGAGCACGTTCCCGCCGCCGAGGTCCGACACGGCGGGGCTGGTGAGGGCGTTGACGCAGGTGCGCTCGGGCACGAGCTCTTCGTTCACGAACCCATCCACACGGACCGTCTTGCGGGGTGCGGCCCCATCAAACGACGCTGGAAGCGTGAGCGCACCGTACTCGCTCTTGAGCGTCACGGCCGCCCCATCCACCAAGCCCAACGACTCGCCGTCCTTGGGATGTAGCACCGCTTTCGCGACGCCGAGCCGCTCCCGATGCCGCGGCACGTGCAAGTAGGTCGAGTTGTGGGTCGCCGTAGATGGCGCCGAAATCAGCTGGAACGTCCCCTTGGTACCGGCGCGGTCGTCGGGCTTCCAGGTGGGCACGCGCCCCGCCCCTTCGGCTTCCGCCTGCTCCGACACGAGCTCGATCTTGCCCGAGGGCGTGCCCCGATCCCCGAAGGTGGGCTCAGTGAGCTTCACCGGCTGCCCTTCCACGGCGGCGCGGTACTCGTTGCCCGAGAATCGCGCTCGGTTCGCAGCCAGCAGCGCCCCGACGAGGGCGTCTTCGTCCGCCTCGAAGAGCGGCCCGGTCACCTCGTCCGCAAAGTCGCGGTCCCCGGTGAACCCGAGCGCCTTCCCAATCGCCGAGAAGCAGTTCACGTTGCTGAGCTGATCGTGCGGCGCGGACGTGGCCCTCCAACCGACCTGAAGCGTGCGGTGCCCGTAGCTGCGAAAGACGTCCGAATGCTCTGTCACCGCGGTCGCCGGCAGGACCACGTCGGCACGCGCCGCCGTTTCGGTCATGAAGAGCTCGTGGACAACGAGGAACAGGTTGTCCCGCTCGAGCCCGCGCCGCACGCGGTTCGCATCAGGGAGCGTCGCCGCGGGGTTGTGCCCCCAAACGAACGCGGCGCGGAAGGCCCCCTCATCGAGGAGCTTCCCGAGCCCCACCTGGCTCACCGCAGGCGCATCGGGGCGCGGGTGAACGTCAGAGCGACTGATCACCTCAGCGTCGATGCCAAAATGATCGCCCGTCTGAAAGAACAGCCGATCCGCGTGCCCCAGCACCGCCGCAAGGGAGGCGATGGCCCGCATGTTGTTTCCACCGTTGCGGCGACGCGCGAATCCGATGCCGACCTTGATGACAGGCGCCTTCGACGCCACCAGCGCGTCGAAGAGTCCCTTGACCTGCTCCTTCTCGAGGGCCGTCGCATCCGTGACCGTGTCCATGGGCCAAGCGCCTGTGACCTCCGCACGGAACTCAGCGGCACCGTGGCAGTGGTCCTTGAGGAACGCGAGGTCAGCCGCTCGCCCGTCGAACGCCATCATGCAAAGCCCAAGCGCCAGGGCTCCGTCGGAACCCGGAGCGAGGACCAGGCCCTTGCCGCCCCACTCCTCCACCTTCGCAATGGTCTCCGTCCGATAGATATCGATCACGAAGACCGAGACGCCCGCGTCGCAAAGCTTCTTGAGTCGCCCCATCAGATGCGGCGTTGTGCGCTTGGCGTCGCTGCCCCAGAGCACAAAGAGATCGCAGCGCTCCGGCGTGGCCTCTTCCCCGAGGTCCGGCCCCACGGAGCGCCCCATCACGACCTGGAATCCTCGCTCCGCCGTCGCATCACAGACGCCGTTGTCGTGGAACGTCGCGCCCAGCGCGTTCATGAGCCGCATCGGGAACTTGCGCTGCACGAGCCCCATGTTGCCCGCGTAATAAAGCGCTAAGACGTCCGCACCGTCGATCCCGTCCATGCGCGAGGCGATCACCCCAAGGGCTTCGTCCCAGGTGGCCTCCTCGAACCCGTTCCCTCGCCGAATGAGCGGCACCTTCAGCCGGTTCGGCGCGTGCACCGCCTCGTGGTAGATCGCGGTCTTGCCGCAAAGCGACCCCCGAGACCATTGGTGGCCCTTGTTGCCGCGCACCCGCTCAAGGGCGCCATCCCCGCCTACCTGAACCTGGATCCCGCAGGCGTCCGGGCAGTCCAGGGGGCAAGCCGTGTACTTGTTCCGATCGATCACGGAGGAGACGATAACGCCTCACCTTGATTCGGTGAGCGATCCGGCCCGATCCTTCACCATGGGTCCCGGCGCCCCGTCGAGAGTCAGGGCCGCGCCCTCCGTCGCACTCACCTGGGGGGTCGACATCAAGCCGGGGCAATGAAGCTCGGACCTCCATCCGGGGGAGGGCCGCGCGGGCAGGGTTCGAACCTGACGGACGGACAACGCGTGGTTTTCACGCCCTGAAGGGCTCGGAGAGTGCCGGGGGGACGCGGCTGTCCGCTATCCTCCCGTGCATGTCCAAGCCCCAAGACGGAGCTCCCTGGTCGGAGCCCATGCCCAAAGAGACCTTCTCCTTCATGCGCGACCTCCTGGCCGCCCCGAGCCCCGTGGGATACGAGGGCGCCATGACCTTCGGCGTGCTGCAGCCGCGCTTTGAGTCCTTCATGCCGAAGGGCTGGGGCATGCACAGGTATACGGGCAACGCGTCCCTTGTGCTGGACACCGCACCGGGCGAGACGGACAAGCTGACGGTCCTCGTGATCGGGCACGCGGACAAGATCCGCATGCAGGTGCGGAGCCTGTCTCTTATACACATCTGACGCTGCCGACGATATGCAGTGTGTA
>CAJXRJ010000790.1 GCA_913058555.1 uncultured bacterium | reverse complement strand
GCAGGGAATCTGCCCCGGGCGATTCGGTTGGCGAGCGGGGCGATCCTGCTTGCCGTGCCCCAAAAGCTCGGGCCGGATCCGCTGGCCCTTGGCATCAAGGTGTATCTCGAAGACGACGGTCCCCCTGCCCGGGCCCTTGGGTGGCTGCACGAAGACGTGACGGCCGTGGAGCATGCTTACGTCACGGCGATTCCCGGGGCCGGTGGCTCCGCGCTGCTTGCTTGGCTCGATGGACGGCTCGACAGCGTCGATGGGGTGCCTGCATCGTCGCAATCGACGGCGCTGTACGGCCGAATGATCGCCGCCGATGGGACCTTCGGGGAAGAGGTCCTGCTCGATGAGCGCGTCTCAGGCGCCAGTCCCACCGATGCTGTCTTCCTCGAATCCGGCGCGGCCCTTGTGGCCTACCGCGACCGTCGCTTGGATGACCTGCTCAACATCTCTGTCATTCGCCGCGACGAGCGCGGCCTTTGGGGGCAGCCGATGGAGATCTTCGATGACGGTTGGCGAATTGCGGGTCAGCCCGTGCACGGCCCAGCCATCGCTGCGGATGGCGATGATGTCGCCGTGGCTTGGTACACCAAGCTCGACAATGGGGTGACGCCCGCCGTGCGCGTGGCGTTCTCGAAGGACGGCGGCAAGTCCTTCGGGGAGGTGACCACGGTCGTTCGCGGGCGCACCGAAGGGCGCGTCGGGCTATGCAGTATCGGCGAAGGAGCCTTTGTGCTCAGCCACTTGGCGTTCACTGAGGGGGCGGACGTTGCGACGTGGAAGGTGGGCCTCGTCGCCCGGGGCGCTGCACCGTCGGGCTTCGTACCCGTCGCCGACGTGGCCCGCACCCGCAAGAGTGGTCGTCTTGATCTGGTCGAAGGCGACGGCCCTGTCGTTTGGGCCACGTGGACGGAGCCTGAGGGGATTCGTGTCGGTCGCATCGGCATCGGGCCGGTACCGGGCGACGCCACGCCTGGGTCCCGTGGGGCGGGGGATGGCGCCGCCCGCGGGGACGATCCCTCAAATTCTTTCGGGCCAGGCGGGCCCCAAGGATCGAGCACCAACCGCTGATCCGACGCGAGTGAACGGACCTACGGGGCCCGGGCGGTCCCAATGGCCTTCATGGTGCGGCAGTCCGCCTCGATTTGATCCGGTCCTTCGGGCTGTGTGACACGGGGCTGCAATACGGGGCCGGTGCCGTTCCTCCCATAGCCCCCTAGAATTTGGGGGTCCCAGGGATCCTTGTGGTGGGCATTCTCCGTCCACCTGGATCCTGGAAGTGCTTGGCCGCAGGGCTGTTCCGCTATGCGCTTCGCTTCATCTCCCACTGATCCTTGATCACCATGCTGCACACCCAAGTGGCGCTCCTCGCGCTCTCGACTCCCTGGATCCCGCAAATCACCGAGGCCGGTGTCCCTGAGGGTTCTTCATTCGATTCGGGGACCACGGACGTGACTGCGCCCTTCGTCGACGGGCCGGCGGTGCATTCGGGCCGAGTGATCGTCCCTGGCCCCCGTCCCGATGGAACGCAGGAAGCGGCTTACATCGACGGGCAGGTTCTGCTTCGATTCGCAAGCAACGCGGACGAAGAGTCGCGGGCGAGGCTCCTCGGGAGTCGATTTGCAGTGGACCGTGTCCTGGTTCGAAAGATGGACCTCTTCCTCGTGCGCATCGTGGACGGGACCTCAGTGGACGACGCGCTTACCCAGCTCAACGACGCCCCGGGCGTGGTCTACGCCACCGCCGATCACGTCGTCACGCAGAGGGACACGCTTCCGAACGACAGCTCGTTCTCCCAGCAGTACGGGAAGAACAACACCGGCCAGACCGGCGGAACCCTTGACGCTGACATCGACGCCCCCGCGGCGTGGGACCTGAGTACGGGCACGTCAGAGTTTGTCGTCGCGATCGTGGACGGCGGGACCGAACTGACCCACCCCGACCTCATCGGCAACCGGTGGGAGAACACCGCGGAGGTCAACGGCCAGGCAGGCGTGGACGACGACGGCAACGGTTACGTTGACGATCGCTACGGTTGGAACGCCTACAACAACAACGGGTCGGTTCCGAGCAGCACCCACGGGACCCACGTGGCCGGCATCGCGGTCGCGCAAGGCAACAACGGCATCGGCATCGCCGGTGTCTCCTGGGACAGCCCCTTCGTGGCGATCGGCGGGTCATCGGGTCAGACGTCCACCGTCATGCTGGCCTACGGCTACGCCCTCGACCTCAAGGACGATTACATCGCTTCCGGCGGAACCGAAGGCGCGAACATTGTGTCGGTGAACTCGAGCTTCGGCGTCGACTTCGCCGACTGCACCTCGGGGACATACGCTCCGTGGAACGACATGTTCAACCTGATGGGGCAGTCGGGCATCCTCTCGATCGCGGCAACCATGAACAACACGTCGAACGTCGACGCCCTGGGGGACGTGCCGACCGGTTGCTCAAGTGACTACCTCGTGACCGTGACCGCAACGAATGACGACGACCGCAGGACGTTCTCCGCGTTCGGGCTGACGGCTATCGACCTGGGCGCGCCCGGCGAGAGCATCTACAGCACCGTCACGAGTGGCGGCTACGGGACCCTCAGCGGAACGTCCATGGCGACTCCCCAGGTGACGGGCGCCGTGGCGCTTCTGCACTCCGTGGGTGGGCCCGGTTTTGCGGCTCTGCGGGACGCCGATCCAGCCATGGCTGCGCTCGAGATCAAAAACGCGCTCCTGGGCACCGTGGACGTGGTCCCGACCCTGGACGGTCAGACGGTTTCCGGTGGGCGCATGAACCTGCGCGCGGCCGCTGACATCATCGCGGCATTCGACAACAGCGTCGTCAACTTCTGCGGGCCGAACACCGCCAACTCGGCCGGACAGCCTGGCGTCATGACGGCGGGTGGCAGCGTGGTCGTTTCCGCGGGTGACTTGATCCTGAACGCGACGCAGCTGCCCCCCGGGCAGACCACGCTCTTCCTCAGCTCCAGGACCCAGGGCTTCGTCGCCAACCCCGCGATGAGCTTCGGCAATCTGTGCCTCGGCGGCGTCATCGGCCGCTTCAACTCTCAGGTCACCACGAGCAATGCGTCCGGCGTGGCGAGCTTGTCCCCGGACCTCTCGGCGATCCCCGAGGGCAACGGAGCTTCCGCTGTGCTCCCCGGTGAAACATGGAACTTCCAGGCTTGGCACCGGGACACATTCTTCGGGAACCCCATCTCCAACTTCACCGACGGGATTTCGATCACGTTTGAGTGAGCGAACCTGAATCCGGACTCCTCCGGATTCATCCGCACTGATCCGGGCATATCCGGGCACCGACCTGAGCCTGTCTCTTATACACATCTGACGCTGCCGACGATATGCA
>CAJXRJ010000789.1 GCA_913058555.1 uncultured bacterium | reverse complement strand
CCCCGGGTCCACCCGGGTCCACCCGGGTCCACCCGGGTCCACCCGATGATTCAGTCGTCGGCCCATTGGCCACTTCTTTACAGTGACCCTCGATGGATCCCCGCACCTCAGAGCGCCTGACCCTGTTGCGATTCCCGCTGATTGTGGGCGTCGTCTTCATCCACGCTGCAAACGGAACGGGCCTCGCCGTGAGCAATGCCGCCCGCGCCGCGCGTCCCGTGGAGAGCTCGATCTCCTTCGGCTTTGCTGCGGTCTCCGTCCCCCTCTTTTTCCTCCTCTCCGGCTACCTCTTCTATCAGGGCCGTGGCAGCAAAAACGTAGGGCCAGCGTCGCTCGACGCGGGCGGGTACGCACAAAAGCTGAAGGGCCGGGCCCGCACCCTGCTCCTTCCCTATCTGTTCTGGAACGTGCTCCTCGCGCTGGTCTATCTCTGCGCGTCCAAAGTCCCACCGCTCCAGAGCTTGACGTCTGGCGCCCAGGCTTCGTTCGTCAGCGAAGGGCCCCAAGGCTGGATCTCCGCGATCCTCGGAATCGGCCGGGCCCCCGTGGTCTACCAGTTCTGGTTCCTTCGGAACCTGATGATCGCCGTGCTTCTTGTGCCGGTTTTCGAGGGCCTGTTCCGTGTGGCAGGCTCGCGCGGCAGCCTGTTCGTTGGGGCCTTGGCGCTCGGTCTCCCCTGGGCCCTGCATAGGTGGCCGATGGAAGTCCCCAACGCCGTCAGCCTCTTCTTCTTCTTCGTGGGCGCTTGGGCGGGCCGGTTCCGCCTATCCCTCTTTCGCTTCGACGCCCTCGTGCTCCCCGCCGGACTCCTCTGGGTGCTGGTGGTGGGCCTCTGCACGTCAGGGGTCGCCGGCGACGGCTATCCGATGCTCCTCCAGCTCAGCATCGTTCTCGGCATCGTCTTCGTTCTGGGCTTGACGACCCGCGGACCGCTGGCGCCCGAACGAGCTGACCAAGGCTTACGCGGAGCCCTCCTCCGCTGGGCCCCCGCGGCCTTCTTTCTCTTCGCCGTGCACGAGCCCTTGCTCACCGTTGTCATCCGCCTCTCCACCCGGGCCCTGTCCAAGCTCGGGGCGGCCCAGCGAGAGTCACTCGTTCCCCTCCTTGAGGGAAGCGTCTACTTCGGCTCCGTCGTCATCACGTGCGTCGTTTCCGTCGCGCTCTACCGCCTGGCAAACCGCATCATGCCCCGGGTCACCGCTTTGGCCACCGGCGGCCGATCGGCCCACCCTTAGGAGGCCTCGGGCCCTCGGCTCGTTGGCTCCGCTACTCCACCAAACCCCGCGACGCGGCTTCCCTGACCGCGAGCCCACGGAGCCGCTCGGGGTCCACCCGGTGGAGCTGGTCAACCCAACGCCGCTCTGGATCCAGGTCGGCATCGGCCCAGTCGCCCTTGCGCCATTCCTTCTCCAGTCGGTCCACCAGGCCCTGGAGCACGCGCCGGTAGGCGCCGCCGTGGGGCGTCACACCTGCCCCGGAAGACTCAGCGGCATCGAGGATGTCGATCCAAGCGAGCCGGACGTCGTCGGAGTCGCAAAGGGCCACTAGCTGTGCCCGCTCCTCCAAGGCCCGCGCGATCGAGGCGCTCCGGAAGCCGTGGGCACTCGCAAACGAGAGAAGCCTCATCACGCGGCCAAAGCTGAGCGGGTACCACTCCGCCCGATCACAGAGATGGCCCTCCTCGTGGGTCGCGACCACGTGCGCCAGTTCCCCGAGCGAAACCTCGCGCAAGCCGCCGCCCGAAGGCTGAGACATCACCGCCAAGCGCATGCGATCGGCCGCCCCCAAGGGCGGCGTGGTTTCCGTCCGCTGGGCTTGGGGGACCCGCGCCCCTCGGACCGCGAGGGCCGCCTGAATGCGACCGGGTTTGCCCAGGAAACGACTCCGCACGTCATCCCATTGCGCCTTCTCCACGGCCACCATTTCGAGGTCGACGTAGTACCCCTCGTGCAGCGCCGCGCCGGAGATCGCGGCCCCCATTCGTCCAAACCGCCCGGGCACGTCTGCTCCTTCGCACCAAAAGACGGTCCCGCGGAAGGCTCGCCCGAGATGGTCCCCCGTCCTCTGTTCGGTCCCAACGATTCGCAGAACGGTGGCATCCGGACCCCCTTGGCCCACGCCGTTGCCGATCAGCGCAAACCGCCCCATCGCACCGAAGAGCTCCGCGATGCCGGGGACGATATCCCCTTGGCTCCCTCGCCCGAGGGTTTCATCCTCGACCGAGTACCGGGGCCCTGGATGGAGAATGGCGCCCAGCGGCCCGTATTTGATCTTCGGCTGCTCGACCGACACGTCCTCCGCTCGCCCGCCCGATTGAAAGCGCCGCACGATCTCCTCGCGCAGGGCACCGATCGATCCGATGCGGCCTTGCTCCGTGGATGTCACGCCATCGCCGGCGACGGATCCGGAGGCCAAAAAGGCTTCGCGGGCATCGAGGCGACTCGCTAGCGCACGCAAGGCGCCCAGGATTGCCCCGCCCCGCACCGCGCCCTCTTCGACGCGCGCCGATGACGCCGGGTCCGCAATCCAGCGCGACCAGACCCTGGCCTCGCGGAACCAACCAGCCTGAAGCAGAGCCTCTCCAAGTGCTTCGATCGCTTCGGCGGTGGACTCTTCATCCAGTTCGATCGCCTTGGAAGCGATTCGCTGTAGAGCCGGCCGCATGGGAAGCCCGTCGGAGCCCTTGAGCCAGGCAGGGAGGCCCTCAGCCCAGTGAAGGATGGCGCGCTGCAAGACATCACCTGGACCCTGCTCGAACGCGAGCACGAGCTGATCACGGCGGGTGCGTCGCGCGTTCCTGCCGGCTTCGCCCTCGCCTGAGTCGGGCTCGACTCCGCGCCCTCTCAGGTCGCGCAAGGCCTCCGCCTCGGTGGCACTCGCTGCAGCCCCCTCTGCCACCAGCAGCGCCAGGGTGATCTCGTCGGCGACCACGAGGCGATCGTCGATCTCTGAAAGGGCGAGAGCCAAGGTCACGCGGTCCTGCGTCGGAATGCCGGTGCGGCGAAGGACTCCCAGCCCGCGCTGAACGCCCCGCCGCACAGCCGCGTCCTCCACTGAAGTCATCTCCGCCAACGCGAGCTCCAACTCCACCATCGTGCGCTCGGCGGGACGGAGGGGCTCTACTCCAGAGTCGACCCCCAACGCGCCCTCCAGGACATCCCGGGCCCGCGTGTCCCTTTCGTCCGCGCGAAGGTATCGGCCTAAGGCCCAGGCGAAATGCGCCCGCTCTCCAGGGTCCCGGGCGAAGCGCAGGGCCTCTGAGCCCGCCGTGATTGATTGGCGGAGACGGCCTCGCCCGAACGAGCGCCACGCCTCGCCGTGCCATGCCCAGGCCAACAAGCTGTCTCTTATACAC
>CAJXRJ010000788.1 GCA_913058555.1 uncultured bacterium | reverse complement strand
TCTACACACTGCATATCGTCGGCAGCGTCAGATGTGTATAAGAGACAGGCGCCGAGGCACCGCTCGTACTCTCGAAGCCAAAGGCGTTCACGTTGATACGCCGGATCGAGAGCGTCCCCGAGTTCCTCAGACGCTTCAGGTCCGCAAGGGCCACGTCCGGCTGGCCGTTCGTGTCCGCGCTCGAGTTGCCGTCCACGTTGGTCGCTTCCGTCACGAAGGCCAGCTCGCCCCCCGAAGGGGTGATCGAAGGTTTCCTGGAGCGTCCGTTGCCCTGGGCCCCTGCCCCGACGGCACTGCGACTGATCAGCTCAACCGAACCGCCTTCGCCCACGAACACTTGGATGCCCGACGTGGTCCGCCCCGCCACGAGGTCGGTCGCATCGGATTGGAAGGCCACGGCAAAATCACCTGCCCCCAGCGATGCCACCGCCGGCGCCTGGCTCACGCCGGTGGACGATGGGGCCCCGGAGGTCCCGAGGCTGATGGCCGTGACGGCTCCGCCGTTGTCGCGATCCCAGACGAAGACGTTGGTCGAATCGTTTGCCTCCGTGACGAGGTCGGTGGCGCTGGAGGTGAAGGCCACGAAGCGACCATCGAAACTCATGCTCGCTTCGAAGGACTGACCCGCGCGGGGGTCCATCGATCCCACGGGGGCAGCGCCGCCGAACGTGGCCGAGCCCACCGCATGGCTCACGAGCTCGGTAGTGTTCCCTTGGATGGAGCGCACGTAGACGTCCGCCGCCGCGGCTCCGTTGCCATCCGAGAAGCCCGCCACGAGGTTCGTCGCGAGGGAGTGGAAGGCGACGAACTGGCCGGTCCCGTCGAGGGATGGCTGGAAGGATGGGCCATTGGCGTTCCCGGCACTCGCGGCGCTCACGAGCCGGACGGGGTCGAGGTTCTGAATGATGACGTCCTCGTCGGGCATCGACGGATCCGCAAGGACACGGTAGCTGCGCCAGTACACGTCAGCGTCGCCACCGATTCCCCCAGCACCGACGTCCGTCGCCGTGGAGACGAAGGCCACGTAGATACGCCCCGCTTCCTCCGGCGCGGTCGCGGCGGGGTTGAAAGACTCGTTCGGAACCCAGACCACCGTGGGCTCGAAGGACGCCCCGTTGCTCGCATCGCCTGTGGCGTTCCGTGCGCTCACGAGCTCCACCGCGAGGACCGAAGACGCAGCCGTGGCTTCCTCGTTGACCTTCCAGGCGCGCAGCTGATCCTCGAAGGTCTGAAACGAAATGGGTACCGCGCCGATGTCCGACGCCTGCACGCCCGAAGCGCGCCAGCGCTGGCTGTTGCCCGCGACGTTCGTGACGCTTCCATCCGGGCCGAGTGTGCCCTGGGCGGGAATGGTCCCCGTATCAATGGCCCACCGCACGCGGTCGTCCACCAGCAGGTGCTCGTCGAGATCAAGGAGCGCGACACGCGCCGAAAGCTCCTCGGCCGTGGCTGTACGGAAGTCAATGCCGTCCGCAACGGGATCGAGGGGCGCGAACCACTCGACGCCGGGGGCGGCCCCCGGCGTATCATGGCATCCGCCGCAGGTCGCGGGGTTGTTGTCAGCGACGCTGACAATGCCGCCGGGGTGGCCGCCCGATCCCGCGGGGAAGATGTCGTTATCGCGGATGCCGTGGCAATGGACGCAGCGGCTGTGCTTGAAAGTTGAGAAGAGCGCGCGGCTGAAGGCGCGGGGTTGGGGCTGGCGGCCACCGAAGGACTCCAGCTTCTCTTCGACGGCCATCAGGAACACGTCGGTCTCGCCGTTCGTGTCCATGACGTTGCCGTCGCTCGTGAGCGACTCCCCGGGCGTCCCCGCCGGGCTCTGGTTGCGTGCCGCCGTGGTGAACGCGACAAAGGCGATGCGCCGCGCGGTTTCGGGGGTGCTGCCCGGGATCAAGGCACCCGCGAGGGCGTAGTCATTCTCGATGGGCGACTCCAAAGCAGCGCCCCCCGCCAGGCCAAAGTCGATGCCGAGGCCGCTAGCGCGGGCCTCGCCAGCCGTGGCGGTGGGGACATCGTCGCCGGCAGTGCCGAGGCCGCTTGAACAAGCAACAACGAGGTAGGCCCCAAGGAGGAGGGACGCATTTCTGAGTGTTCGAATCATCGCAGTCAGTCGCACCGGCTCCCCCTCAAGGGGCGAGGGCTAGCCGGCGGGTCGAGGTAACAGTGGGGCAGTGGAACAAAAGGAACGCACACCGGCTGGCAGGCCGTGGGGTCGTTCCCATGGGAATCGGGCGCAGGCCTCACCCAAGGATGGGGTGCCGGCGCCTTTGAATTGGGCTTGGGGGATCCGCGGGCCGCGCGCTGTTGGGATGGCCGCCGGTTCAGGGGTCTACATTTCTTGGGTCACGCGGAGCCTTCGAATCACTCTGAGCCTTGGAACCGCCAGCGGCGCAGGTAGACGTCTCCGACCCGTGCGAAGGCCGTGACTTGTCGGATGGGATTGGTCTCGAGGTCGGCGGGAGGCTTCAGTAGAACGTGACGGTCTTCGCCGAGAATCAGCTCACATTGCCCCCCGGGGCCGACCCCGAGGCGGAAGGTCATGGCCGCCCCATCACGTTCGCCCCGGACCTCTCCTCCACTCGCACGGAGCATCGCAAGGACGCGCGGCAGGTCCTCCTTGTCCTTCGCTTCGTTCACGCCCGCATCGGTCCCATTGAGCTGCACGCCCTGGGCATCGAACCAAACGGCACGGACGAAAGTCCGAGACGTCTTGGGCAGATCCTCGATGGGTTCCCCTGAGACACGGGCCGCACCGGAGTCATAGTCCCCAAGGTCCACCTCCAGGTAGCTCCCGTCTGCCCGCTGGAACACCAGTCCCCCGAGCACGTAGGCACCGAGGCCTCGCTTGACGAGCGCGAGGTCGCCCTCCAGCATCCATCGACCGGCGGGCACGGGGTGGGAAACACTCCCGGGCACTCGAACGTAGAACGGAAGTTTGTTGTCGCCGTAGGCGCGGAGGGATTTGACGAACTCCGAAGAGGTCACGGACCCCATGGGGAGCTCCTTGAAGTTCTTCGGCTGACGAACTTCGATGCGCGTGCCGCCTTCCTGATCCTCAGGTTGCCAACCAGCCGCATTCGGAGAGTCCAGCTCGGGCGCCGCTCCGAGGGTCTTCCAGGACTCCAAAGCCCCTTTGGCCCCGATGAGTTCCAGGCTCGCGCCTGCGCCGAGGGGCGCGAGGAGCGGAGGCGGCGCGGGCCCCGTCGGGGCTTCGATCTCCGGATCGTCCGTCGGCGGATCGTCCACTGCCGGGACGTTCCCCGTGGCCTGCCCCGACCCGCCGTCGGGTGTCGCAGGAAGATCGCCGGTGCCTTCTTTGGGCGTCTGCTCCCCAGTGTTCGCCCTGTCTCTTATACACA
>CAJXRJ010000787.1 GCA_913058555.1 uncultured bacterium | reverse complement strand
GCGCTCCGCCGCGACACCCCCCTTCGATCCCCACCATCCCCTGTGATTGACGCCTCCCAATTCCAAGCGCTCGCCGCTGCCATCGGCGCTCCGATCTCCGCCGAAGGGGCCACGCGCCTATTGGCGTACCTCGACGCCATGTTGGCGGAGAATCAGCACATCAACCTGACAGCGGTCCGCGAGCGCGAGGCGGCGGTGATCCTGCACGCCCTCGACTCCGTGGCCCTGGCGGCTTGCGGCCTCGACGGAGAGCCGCAGCTGGCCCTGGACCTTGGAACGGGCAACGGCTTCCCCGGCGTCGCCGTGGCGTGCCTCTTCCCCAGCGTGCACTTGGTGCTGATGGATCGGCGGCTGAAGAAGCTCAACGCGATCATGCGCGCCCTCGAAGCCGTCGGCTTCGACACCGGTCGATTCGAGATCGCCCATGCCGACGCGAAGGAAGCCCGGGGGGAAAACCATGCGGGCCGCTTTGATCTGATCACCGCGCGGGCGGTCGGCCCACCGGAGGCGATCGGCAAGCTGAGCAAGCCACTCTTGGCGCCCGGCGGGCGATTCGTCGCCTGGCTGAGCGACGACACGGAGGCTCCGGCGGAGCTCAAGTGTGGCCTGAGGCACGCCGGGGGCGCCGAGTACGACCTGCCGACGCCTGAGCTGCGGAAGCGCCGGATCGCCTACTACGAAGCGACCTAGCGAGCCGTCGCCAGCGCCCCCCCCCTAGACGGTGACGCCGCGGAAGCGTGGGGCGTAGCCTGGGAAGACCGCGTTGAGGTCGGTGGCGCCCAGGCGACGCTGCGCCACCTCCGCGAGGACATCGCGGTGGTCGATGGAGATCGCGAGATCGCCTTGGTCCAACTGTTGGGGCGCGAGGCCGGGCCAGTCCGCGTCGACGCGGCCGCCGGCGATCCTTGGTCCCATGATCATCATGGCGCCGCCGTGGCCGTGTTCGGTGCCCCACGAGGCGTTCTCCGCTAGGCGCCGACCAAACTCGGACTGGACGACCAAGGTGTAGCCGACGGAGGACCCGGCGAGGTCCTGGTGGAATGCGGCGATCGAGGCCGTGAGATCCTCGAGCAGGGCCCTGAGGTTCGGCCCGCTCGGGTCGTTCTGGGCGTGCAGGTCCCAGCCCTCCGAGTGGTAGTGATAGGTCTCCACCGGCGCGTCGGCCTTCAACATCGTCGCGATCTCCTGCATGGCACGACCCTGGCGGGTCACCGGATATTGGGCGCCGTTGGCAGGAACGTAACCGCTGAAGTCCACGGCCCCGATCTTGGCCATCGCGCCGATCGCGACCTCGGCCGAGTTTCTAAGCTCGGGGGCCGTCGCGTCGAACATGCGTTGGAAGGCTTCACGCCGGGCGGCGACGTGGCCAGGTGCACCAGGGAAACGACTGTTCGTGGGGGAGATCAGCGCGAGGGAGGAGGCGAGGCCGCGGTGCTCGCGGGGAACGCTCACGCCGACCGTCAGGGCGCGCAGCTCTCCGCTCTGGGCCGGGCGCCGTGCCGCGAGCAGTCTCGCCACCCAGCCATCGCCGCCCCCGGCGGACGCCGGATCAGCCGTGGCCATGCGCTGCAGCGCGGCGAAGTGAGAGCGTGTGCCGTCGGCCAGCCCGGAGGCGTGCACGAAGAGCAGCTCACCTGCTTGATAGGCACCGAGGAGCGGCGCAGCCGCCGGCGTCAAGCCGAAGAATCCATCGAGATCGATGGCTCCGCCGGGCTGGCCAGGGGCAGGCACGTGGAGGGCCGGCCGGGCGGCCACAAGCCGGCCTTGTTCCCCGTGGGGAACGATGACCCCGAGGGCGTCCATGCCGCCGTTCATGACGATCGTGATCAGCCGATCGTGGGGGCGGTCCGCGCGCGGGGATTGCGCGGCGGCGCCGAGGGAGGGGAGCGCAAAGCTCCCGCACCCGACGGCGGAGCCGATGAGGAATCGCCGCCGCGTGAAGAGCGGTAGCGCGGCCTCGCCCTGGATAGGGTTGGGGGTGATCATCGGCATCAGTGGGTCAGGAAGGTGGGGGAGAGCGAGATCCAGAGCACGGCTTCGCGCAGCACGTCCGGCGTGATGGCCGGGGCGCCGGCGACCATGGTCTCGACCACGGCGCGGTCCCTGGCGCTGGGGCGGGTTCCGCAGAGACGCCAAAAAAGTCCATCCGTGAGCTCCGCTCGTCCTAGCCCGCGGGCCAGCTGAGTGAGCGAGGAATCGGCGACGGAGGCGCCGTTGAGCGTGCCCTCGAAGAGGTCGACCATGAGGTGCATCCGGTGGGTCGCCGTGGAGGCCCAGTGCACGTCGTCGTCCGGGAAGCCATCGGGCGTGACCCACCCACCGGGTTGTTGGCCCAGGCTGCTGAGGCGCGAAGTGAAACCGGCAAAGTCATCGGTCACATCGACCGTCAGCGTGCGCATCAGGCTCGTGATCAGGCGCATGGGTCGTTTGACGCGCCGTGAGCCGCGGGCCATGAGCGCCCGTAGCTCCCGCTCGGCGAGCAGGGTGCGAATCACCTCCGCGATGTCGCCGCCCGTGGAGTTCCAAGTCGCTTCGGCGCGGTCGAGCGTGTCCTGGGGCACGTCGCTTCCGAGGAACCAGCGCGCGAGCTTCCCAGAGACGAAGCGAGCCGTCGCCGGGTGCTGGGCCGCAAGGTCGAGCACGATCTCGCCCTCGAGGGCACCATCTGGCTCCGAGATCGACGTCCCAAGCACCGTCTTGGTGCCCGTGTCGTGTTGGGCCGGGACGAACGTGAAGATCCCGTACATCCCCGTGGACGATGCGTGATAGCGCCAGCCCGTGAAGCACCGGGCGGACTCGCTGATGTCCAGTTCCGTGTAGCCGCCGTTGACGCCGAGGGTGTGAAGCTCCAAGAGCTCCCGCGGGAAGTTCTCGTTCGGAGCGCTGACGAGGTTGCGTTCCCCGTTCAGGTAGTTGAGCATCGCGGCGCTCTTCGCCACGGCACCGAGTAGGTCGCGGAAGTTGCCGAAGGCGTGCTGCCTCAGAACATCGCGCTCATACGGCGTGCGCAAGACATAGCGCGTCCCGTCGAGCTGGAAGACGTTGAAGTGGTCGCGCCAAAAGTCGACGGTGCGCTCGAGGAGCTGGCGCCTCGACAAAGCGGCGCGGGCCACGATGCTGCGCTGGAGCTCGTAGGCGCAGTCGAATCTGGCGCCCCCCGGGTACGCATCGAAGGCCTCCTGGCCGGTCATCGCGAGGCTCGGGAAGGCGGCGAGGGCCAGGTCGGCTTGGCGGTCGTCGATAGCGGATGGATCGAGCTGCTCCGCGACCCAGCCGTTCACCCCGAGGGAGCGGGCGCGAGCCAGCTCACGCCCATCGAAGCCCATGGTCGCGCGATGCAAGAGCGTCGACACGGGGTTGGCTT
>CAJXRJ010000786.1 GCA_913058555.1 uncultured bacterium | reverse complement strand
GTGGGCTCGGAGATGTGTATAAGAGACAGGCGGGGGGGGAGCGGGGTTCCGAGCTGGCCGTGCAGCAGACGGATCGCCTGGAGGTCCGTGTCCCTCAGCCTGCCCCGCGCCCGGGCCGCGAGCTGGGCTTCCGCCGAGACGCAGGGGACCGGTGCGTCGGCCAGCTGGCCCATGGCGCCGAAACCGGGGCCCGCGACTGCGGCGTCGCCATGGATGTCCACGGCCCGCCCCTGGGGGTCGACGAGCTCGACAGCGAGCGGCTCCCCTGCGTCTCGGGCGGTGAACCCCTTGGCGACCAGGGCGGCGGTGGCCCGTCCGACGTCCTCGGGGCGCGTCACGAGGTCCAGGTCTTGGTGCTCACGTGTCTGATGGCCGACGAGGGCGTCGACACCCCAGCCGCGGTGCACCCATGCATCGACGCCGGCCGCCGCGAGGACGGCCATCACCGAGACGACGTCCGATGCCGCCATGGCTGAGGCGCTCATCCGGCCTGCCCCGAGAGGTTCGGTTGGTCCGCCGCACGTCGCCCCAGGCGTTCCATCCTCGCGAGGATCGTCAGCATCTCATCGCACCAAGCCGGATCATCGCGGCGGCGCCCATCCAGGTCCACGATGCCCATGTCCACGACCCGCAGCTCCAACCCTTCGGGGGCTCGGTAGAGCATCAGGTTGTGGGCACCGATCAAGTCGATGGTGCGCCGCTCACCCTCCCAGGCCTGGCGCGCCCCACGGACGAAAGCCACAAACAGACCGTGGAAGCGCGGGTCTTCGACGAGCATGGACTCGATCTGTGCGTCGTCATGGTCCCGCAGGAGATCCGACACTTCGCCTTCGACCAGGAGCTGGATCTGGGCCACGGCGGGCGCGCCCCTCAGGGGACACCTGAGTACGGCGTGCAACGTCGGTGGGATCAAACCGGGGACTTCCTCGTACCAGCGGAGGAGCGTGTCGTAGTTGGCTTGCCACCGCCGCGCGAGCTCGAGCAGGCGATCGGTCGGCTGGCCGATCGAGTCCCGAAACGCCTTCAGCACCCATCGCCGCCCGGCGATCAAGTGGTAGCAGGTCATGGAGGTCCCATAATCGAAGGGGCCCACGAGGTCCCCGTGCAGCGGTAGCTGGGACGTTTTGGTCAAGGCTTTCCGGGCCCGGCCCATGAGCCGCGGCGCCACCATCGCCAAGGACTTTGATGCGCAGCCGACGCGGTCGAAATTGGAGGAGCGCAGCTTCAGGCTGCGGCGCAGGTAAGCCGACGCTGGGCCGTTCGACCGCACCTCGGCCGTGTTGGCGGCGTCGAGGGTTCGGTAGTACAGGCGGGTGCGCATGTAGGCGGCACGGCGCGCGGTGCGCTTGAGGAGGCCGAGCTGGGGACGCGGGCTCTTACGACGCTCCACCAGGCAAGCCACTTCCCCGAGGACGGCGTCCAGGGGTTGCGTGGCATCGACCCGAACGACGTCACGGAGCACCTCCGAGAGCGCGCCGTACTCCGCACAGCGGGCCTTGAGGGCCTCCAGCGACCCCTCAGGCTTGCGCGCGAAGAGCACCTCGGCGGGTGCGTCGAGGTGAATCACAGTTCCGGGCCTTGGGTACAGGCGCCGCCGCACGAGGGCGTAGAGGTCGTCGCCCAGGCGGCGCCATGATGCGCTGTCACCCTTGTGGGCCGCGTCCGCCGCGAGGTGGTCCACCACGGGATGGCGGTCGGCGATCACGATGTGCCCGCGTCGGCGAGCCATGCCCACGACGGCGAAGCGGTACAGGTCCTCAGCCACGTGGGGGCCGAGGCGCAGCAGGGACTTGGCGTGGGCCAGAACGCGGCGGGACAGGCGCGCCGGGCGCTTGCGACCCTCCAGCGACGGTGGCCCCGAGTGGTGCACCTGCCGCCCGAGGGCACGCTTGAATCCGATCCACGCCCGCGTCGTCGGGAGCATGTGTGTCGCCGAAGCCGGGTTCGAGCCCATGTAGACGTAGGTCACCGGGACCACGATGCGGGCGTCGAGCGATTGCCCGACGGTTGTCTTGCCCGATCCGTCGGCTCCGACGAGGGTGATGACGCGGCCGCGACTCATGGCTTGGGCTTGCCCCCGAGGAGGCGTGCGAGGGGACCGAGGCGTCGAAGCTCTGGGAAGGTCGCGTCGATGTCGAGCTCGTCCCGGTTGCTGCGGAGGACGATCAGGGAAACCGCGATCACGGCCGCCGCTAGCCAGATGGGTTGCTCCGGCAGCGAAAGCCGTAGGCCGAGCAGCACGAGCGCCCCGGCGGCTATGCGTGCATAGGCCAAGGCAACCCCACGCGGCACAGGGCCAATCGGCGTGGAGCGGGCCAGGGCGTACTGGTTCAGCGCGTTGAGGAGCACGACGGACCCAGCGGCAGCGAGGGCGGCCCCGAGGGCGCCAAGGGACGGCACCAGGAGCAGGCTCGCAGCGACGATCGCCACGGTGCCGAGGGTGTTGTTGATGAGGATGGGGCGTGTGCGTCCGAATACCTGGAGCGTGTAGCCGTTGAGCCCAAGGCACGCGTTGAAGTACGTGGCCGCAGACATGATGGCGAGCAGGATCGCCGAACCGGCGTAGCGCTCACCGAATAGGGTCGTCGTGACCGGCTCCGCGAGGAAACAAGCGACCGCGAACGCGGGGAAGCTCAGGACGGAAACCCAAAGGGTGGTTCGCCAGTACATCTCACTGATACCAGCGTGGTCCTGGCGCGCCAGGAGCCGAGACGCATTCGGCACGTACAGGAACTTGAAGCTCTGGATGGCGACCAAGCAAAGGCCCGCCACCGGGACGATGGCGCGCAGCGCAGCCACCTCAGCGGCGCCGTGGAAGTGTTTGAGCACGAGCACAGCGACGTTGGCCTGCAGCACGAGGACCAGGTCGGCGGAGTAGAGCGGGAAAGAGAATCGGACGAGTTCGCCCGTACGCACTTGAAGGCCTTCCTTGCGCGCTCCGTCCCATAGCCCGTGCTTCTTCACGTGGCGGCTGATCATGGTCACGTAGACGCTCACGCCCATGATCCCCACCGCCAGATGCCCGGCGGCGAGCTGCATGACCGTCCCGCCGGTGAGGACGACGGCGACGACGACGAGCAGCTTCGCGAGCGGGCCGAGCAGGTGCCGTCGGAAGAAGATGGCGCGCGCCCCGAGGAACACCGCGGCCAGGTTCTGGAGCATGTTGTCCAGGGCCTGAATCGGCGTGAGGAAGATCAGGAGCAGCAGCAGGCGCGCGGAGTTCGGATCGGCGATCAGACGGTCACCGAGCACAAGCTGGCCGCCCACGAAGACCGCGACGATCGAGGCGCCGAGCCCCACGATGCAGCCGGCGGCGAAGAGCATGGCCCCAAAAGCGGCGCCGAGCTCGCCGCGCTCCTGATGCAT
>CAJXRJ010000785.1 GCA_913058555.1 uncultured bacterium | reverse complement strand
CGAGATCATGCCTAGTCTCGTGGGCTCGGAGATGTGTATAAGAGACAGACCGATGACCGCGCCCAACACAAACGACAGGGCCGCATCGAGGAGCGAGCCCCCGAAGAAAATGGCCGCTGTCCCCGCCGCGAGGGCGTGCCCCGCTGTCACCGAGGTGCGGGACCATTTGGGAGTCGCGGCCTGAATCTCGTCGAGTCGCACCAGCCCCTGGGCCGGCGTCAGCTCCCCCGCCGTCACGTCGTCCATGAGCTCGTCAAGGTCCACGAGCTTGCCCAGATGCACGCCCCCGGGCTCGACGCGCAGCAGCCTCACCCGATCGGGCACGCCGAGGGCGAATCCAAGGAAGATCGAGGTCGGTGTCGAGAAGACTTGAACCTCGAGATCGAAGTGGCGGGCCACCTGCACGATGACGCGCTCCAGCCGATGGGCAGGCGTCCCAAAGCTGTGCAGCAATCCGGTGGCCCGGATCACGAACGTCGTCTCGTCGGTGTCGTTGGGCGCGCTCGCGAGGGGCGAGGCGACGGCAGTGGAGGTCAGGGAAGGGTGCCCGGTAGCGAAGCAGTCATGGGAGTGATTGGAGGTCCGAGAAAAGTGAAAGCGAGTGGCCTTTGCGCTCGCTATGGCTCGGGGCTTCGCTGGTCACATGGTTCAGCCGGACCTGTACGGAAAGGTAACCGGGCGCCCTCCTCCGATGGCGCGACAGACGGCCCCATTCTGTTGACGAAAAAAGCGCCGGCCCCACTTTGGGGACCGGCGCTTCTCACCCGTGGGCGCTGGCCCTCAGTAGGTCCGCGTCGGATTGCGATCGACCCAGATCGTCGGGCCGTTGGCGGCATCGGTCAGGCCAGGGGCAAAGGACGTACCAAGGGTCCAGATCGCGCCGCTATCCATCACGTGGATGAGGCTCGCCGCATCCACGGAATCGTCGCCTGCTGCCCCGTCATCGATGATGAAGCCCACGAAGTTGAACCCTGCCAGGGACTCGCCGTTCTCTCTGAAAGCAAAGATCGCCGTGTCCGTGTGGTTGAACGCGTTCTCGCGGTTGCCGGCACAGAGGAGCGTCCCATCCGGGGCGATCTCCAGTGCATCGATTCGAGTCGCATCCCCAAAGTCGATGTTCACGTTGTCGGTCGACCCCTCACGGAGCGTCACCACGCCGGTACCAAAGGTGGGCGACGAGAGGCTCCCCGTAAAGCTCGGGTCAGGTTGGCCGCTATCGAGGATGCGCCAGACCGCCGGCTGGTCCCGCAGCGGAATTCCGGGCGCCGCCATCTTCAGGGTGCCGCCGATCACCAGCCGGCCTTGGCCGTCCAGCATCGCCTCCCCGGGCGTCGATTCGAGATCGCCCGAGCCAAAGTTCGACAGTGCCCCAACGACGCCCGTGCCACCGAAGCCGGTCGCCAGCTGCCCCGTGAGGCGGTCGAGGGCCACGACGCGGATCTTGCCCGAGGCCTTGCCCACGGCGTAGAGGCGGCCGTTTCCCGCAAGCACCAGGTCCGTGATCCCGCTGTTCCCGAACTCCGGCATCTCAGGGTGGAGCGTCGTGCCCGAGGTCCCGAAGGTCGTGTCCAGCGCCAAGGCAGGCGTCAAACGCCAGACGGCGTATTGCTGGGCGCCATCCCCGCGGAAGCCCCCCGCGTAGTAGTCGCCGTTCGTCGCCCGCACGAGGCTCGTGATCGCCTCGTCCTCGGCCGTTGGGTTGGGAATGTCAATGCGGGTCACGGTGTTGCCGTCCGCACCGACGGTCCAAATCGCTGCTATCGAAGGCCCCTGACCGATCATCGGGCGGACCCAACCACCCACGACCAAGTTGCCCGTGGTCGGATCCACCACGACGGCGGTCGCCCCGGACACTTCCGCGCCACCGGAGAGATCGAGGAACCCGCCCGCGGCGAACTCGGTATCGATCCGGCCATCCGTCACGTCCGACTCATCCACGTCGAGGGCGCTGGCCTTGAATCGTGCCAGGAACGCGCTCGCGGCCTGGCCGCAGCTAGGACCATCGCAACCATTCGAGCGCCAGCCCGTGACGATCGCCCCACCATCTGAGTCCACGATGTCCGTCAACACCTGGCGACTCGTGCCGCCGGCGAGATCGGGGTGGCTGCGCACGTCGAGGAAAGCGCATCCGGCACCAAAGTGCGTCGCATCGAATTGAAGCTCGACGTTGCCCGTTCCCAACGGTGTGCCACGCACCGAGATCGTCAGGTCGTTCACATCCCCGGTCTTCGGGGAACAGTACGACAAGAAGTAGAAGCTATTGGCAAGCCGCTGAACCTGGCCCCCCACGTCGATGAACGCCCCCGCGAGCAGGTTGAAGTCCGCGCGCGATACGCTCCCGTCAGGCCCAAGGGCCACCAGGACGCTCGGGTCGATTTCCTGTCCCACTCCGATCGTGAAGGCGCTGTACGGAGTCACGACGCCGCCGTAGGCGGTCGAACCCGCTTGGATCTTCGCCACGACGGTCTGCAACGTGATCGGGCCGCCGACTTGGTGAGTTCCGTCGGTGAACGTCACGATCGCGAGGGCTCGGTTCTTCACGCCTTCCGCCGAGGCGATCTGATTGATGGTGTCAAGGTCATCGAGACCCTGACTCACCGCCCCGTACAGGTTCGTGGACACCTGGAAAGGTGTCGTCAATTCAAGGGCCGTCAGCGCCTGAAGCAGCGCGTCCTTGTCATTCGAGAACCCAATGTCGTGGCCCGGGATCGAGTGAAGGTTCGCAGAGCCGTCGAACCAACTGATCTTCACGAAGTTCGAGCTCTGCGCTCCCGTCACCGTCTCGATGAAGGCCCGTGCCCCGTCGATGTCAGGATTGCCCGGGGCAGACAAGACGCTGTTGCTCCTGTCGAGCACCAGGTGCAGGTAGCTTCGGAAGACCTGCGGCTGCGGACGTATGCGCTGGAAGCTCTCGCTCTGGGAGACAAGCACACCGTTCTCGAAGATGTCGAAGTCGGAGCCCTGAAGGCCGGCCGCGGGTGTGTCGTCCCCGTTGAAGACCCGCAGGAAGACGCTCACGCGACCCGGTAGATCCACGACGGGAGCCCCATCAGGCGCTTCCACCCGCTGCGGCGAGTCCGCCTCAGCCCGGCGGTCGGCCTGGCGGCTACTACCGCACGAAAGAGAGAGACCCAGGGCCGTGAGAAGAATGCCCGCGGCGGCTGACCGACCCAGGACGGAGCCGCGGCGGCCGCGGCGTTTTGTGGTTTCCATGTCGAAGTGACGCCGTTGCGTCCCAGGCCCCCCGCCCAGGATCGTGACGCTCCAGCCCTTCACAATGCGAAACCACACCCCCCCGGAACAAGGAACGAGTGAGGGCACTGCCGCCGATCGTCAGGCCGGGCGAGATAACGGCACCCCATCCCCACAG